>DATCXH010000873.1:0-5973 GCA_036565925.1 Vicinamibacterales bacterium | reverse complement strand
TTCACCGACGATCGCGGTCGTTATCGGTTGTTTGGATTGCCGCCGGGGACGTATCTGGTCGTCGCGACGCTTGACGCGACAGAGACCGCTTCAGGCCGCGAGCGCCCACCGGGGTTTGCGCCCGTGTACTACCCCGCGACCGCGCACGTCGAATCGGCGCAGCCAGTGCCGGCGGAGTTTGACACGGTCGCCACTGGCATCGATCTGACATTTGCCGTGTCGTCGACGGCGCGCGTGATCGGGCGCGCGCTGAATGCCGCCGGCGATCCCTTGAGTGGACGCGTCACGCTCAACGTCAGCGCACGCTCTGGCAGCGTAGCGGCGGAGCCACGAATCGCGCGCATTGCACGCGATGGGTCGTTCTCGCTGGCCGACATAACACCTGGCGATTACGTGTTGCATGCGATTGGTGAGCGCGCTCCGGGCGTTGCTCCAGAGTTTGGGTCCGAGTACATCACCGTTGGAGATCAGGACGCGCCGCCGCTGACGATCAGAACAACTCCTGGTGCCACACTCGAGGGCCGGTTCGTAGCCGAGGGTCGGGCGCCGTTGCCCTTGCGCGCACAAGTACTGCACGCTTCGCCAGTCGATGCCGATCGCTCGCCGCCGGACGGACGCGGGCCTGAAGGTCTGGCCGTTCATGACGACGGCAGGTTCTATCTGACCGGCTTGTATGGGCCGATGCGACTCACGTACCCTGCTCCGTCTGGCTGGTATGTGAAAGCGATGACCATTGGCGGGCTCGATGTCACCGATCGAGCGTTCGACTTCGGCTTCACCGATGAGACCTTTTCCAACGCGGAAGTGGTGCTCTCGAACGCTGGCGCGCGCATCATCGGCTCCGTATCCGACGCCGTCAGGAGGGGCGCGACCGAGTTTGTCGTTCTGGCGTTCTCGACGAATCGTGCCGATTGGTACACCGGATCGCGGCACCTCAAGCGGGCCGTCACAGGGGAGAGTGGGGCGTTCGATGTTGACGGCCTGCCACCCGGCGAGTATTACGTCACCGCGATCGAAGCGCTTCCGCGTGGTGATTGGCAATCGCCCGAGGCGCTCGACGTACTGGTCCAGCGCGCCGAACGCGTGACGTTGAGCGAAGGTCAGGAGCGGACGATGACGCTTGCACTCACACGAAGATAGCAGATGCGACGCCGAATCTGCGTGACCGCATGCGTCGTGACGATGACGATCGCGACGATCGTCGCACAAGGCGCTTCTTCGTCCACAGCCGGTGCGGTTATCAGTGGTCACGTTACCGACGCCACGTCTGCACCAGTGAGTGACTACGCCGTGGTGGTGTTTTCGACCGATCGGACCAAATGGCTCGAGCCATCACGGGCGCTGAGAGTTGCGCGGCCCGCGCAGGATGGATCGTTCGAGGTCACGAGTCTGGCGCCTGGCGAGTACTGGGTCGCGGCAACCGATCCGATGAACGACGCCGATGCAACTGGTGATGGGCTCAAGCCCGAGGCGCTCGAGCGGCTCTCGTTTCGCGCCACACGCGTGACACTGACCGAGCGCCAGCGTGTCATGACCGTGCTGCGTCTGATTCGTCGTTAGCGAGTAACGTAGGGGCGGGTCTTCAGACCCGCCCAAGGTCCACAGCCTAGAGCCCAAAGCCATGTTCACCGAAGCCTGGTTGACTCGCTTTCAGCAACACCTGAATAACGACGTCGAGATGGCCGTCATCGGCGACTGGTTCACGCTGTCGATGTCGCTGAGCTGCGATGACGAGCGGCGTGTGTTGCGCTTCGAGCGCGGCCGCCTCGTGCAGACGATCCTGACGCCCAAACTGGATGCGCCGTGCACGTTCGGCTTTCGCGCCAGCGCCGACGTCTGGCGTCGCTTTTTCAGCGATCCACCCGAGCCGCTCTATCACGACGTCTTCGCGATGCTGATGCGCGTGCCCGGCTTCGTCCTCGAGGGCGACACCCTGGTGGCGATGCAAAACGCGCGCGCGCTGCACCGCACCATGCGAGTGATGCGGACAATCAGGCCTGCATAATGCGCGCGTACCTCTGTGCCTTTGTGCCTCGGTGTGTCGTAGGCATGTGCCGTCTGTGACCATCGAACCCATCATTGGTCGATACCTGAACCTCGAGATCGAGGGTTCGAGCTACCGCCTCTACTTCGAGGAAGCGGGTCAGGGGATTCCGCTGCTCTGTCTCCACACCGCCGGGGCCGATAGCCGTCAGTACCGACACCTCATGACGGACGCGGCGATCACGGAGCGCTTTCGCGTGATTGCATTCGACCTGCCCTATCACGGGCGTTCGAACCCACCCGATCGCTGGTGGCTCGAGAAGTACCGCCTGACCACGAAGCGCTACATCGCCTTCATCCGTGCGGTCTGGCACGCCCTCGAACTCGATCGGCCAGTCGTGGTCGGCTGCTCGATGGGCGGCGCGATCGTCCTCAAACTGGCGGTCGATTTTCAGCGTGAGCTGCGCGGGATCGTCGGCCTCGAGAGCTCCGCATTCGCGCCCGGACGCTATCACGAGTTCCTGCATCATCCGGCGATTCACGGCGGCGAGCTTGCGGCGAGTTACACCTACGGTCTGTGCGCGCCGCAGAGTCCCGAGTCGAGCGCGCGGGAGAACTGGTGGTACTACAGCCAGGCCGGTCCAGGCGTGTACGCCGGCGACGTGCACTTCTACAGCATCGATTGGGACGGGCGTGAGGCGATCGAGACGATCGACACCAGCATCTGCAAGGTGTCTTTGCTCACTGGTGAGTACGACTACTCGGCCACACCCGACATGACACGTCAGGTTGCGTCAGCGATTCCCGGCGCGCGACTGGTGATCATGAAGGGCATCGGTCACTTCCCGATGATCGAGAACTATCCGTTGTTCCGGAATTACTTCCTGCCTGAGCTCGAGTTGATGCGGACGTAACTGCTACTCGAAGATCTCGCTCACTCGGCAGGTGAAGCCAGGAATGGCATCGGTCAGATCGACCACGTCGTCGGCGTCACGAAGCGTCGCGGGTTGCGCGCCCGGGCGATGGACGACGATCGCACGGTCCCGAGGGTCTACTACTACAGCGACTCCGACACCACGATCAAGGTAGTCGGCAATCTTCGCGCGCATTTCTCCAGCCCGGTCGTCAGGCGAGAGGACCTCGAAGACCGCGTCGGGTGCCATCCGGGGAAAGCCACGATTACCTCGAGAAGGGACGCGCTCCTGACGGACGAACGAGACATCAGGGCCTCGCACTGTGTCGGGATCCGACGCCAGGATGAAGCCCGACTCGACGACCGCGACGCCTTCTGGCTGCTTCTCGAGATGCGTCTTCAGCAGGTGTGCCAGCTGCACCACGATCCTGCCGTGGTCGAAATTCGGTCGGCTCATACGAACGAGCCGGCCTTCGACGAGCTCGTACTGGTAGTGCGAGCTCTCCGGCATTCGTGCGAACTCTTCCGCCGTAACGAGTCGCTCGACCGCTGACATTTTTCCTGGACTCTGCATGGCATCTTAGCATCGTCATAGCCATCCTCATGCCACTGCAGGTTCTGGGGAAATCAGCGCAACACGACGGTGAGGTGCGCAGACATTGCGATCATGAGGTGGCCTGAATCGCGCAGTTCTTGACGCGTCGCGTTCAGAGTCCCCATTCGCGTCCGCCCTCTTATTTGTTGTTCACCGTAAATGCGACCAGTGCGTTGTCGGCGCCGGTGCCGGTCGCCATCACGATGAACTGCTTGCCCGATGCGGTCCGATACGTCATCGGATTCGCCGACCCGTTGTACGGGAGCTTCTCGCGCCAGACTTCCTTGCCCGTCTTTGTCTCGAACGCGTAGATGTAGCCATCGCCGCCGCCGACGAAGATCAGTCCACTACTGGTCACCATCGCGCCGCCCATGCTGGCCGTCGACCCGAGTCGATCCGGCAGCGCGACGCCCTTCAGCAGCGGGTGATTGCGAATAGCGGCGCTGCCTTCGCCGAGCGGAACCTTCCACGCGATCTCGCCCTTGTTCAGATCGATCGCCGCGAGGATGGCGTACGGCGGGGAGATGAGCGGCAGGCCGCCAGGCAACGTGGCGGTCTCGCCACCGCCGGCGAACACATTCGAGTAGTCGACTCCGACGAGCGGATTCGAGCCGTCATTCTTCGCGACGCGATTCACGCCGATGACGTTGTTGGCGCGGAGAATCAAATACCCCGTGTCGGGATCGAATGCGGCGCCACCCCAGTTCGCGCCACCACCCTGGCTTGGTCGCTGTAGCGTCCCTTTCAGCGAGGGCGGCGTGAACATCGGACCGATGCGGAACTTCTGCATCTGCTCTTGCGCGAGCTTGCGGATCTCCGGCGTCAGGTTGTTCGCATCCTCCAGAGAGACACCTTGATCCACGAACGGTGCTGGTTTGGTGGGGAAGGGTTGCGTTGGATACGGCTTCTCGCCAGGCACGTCGCTGTCAGTAGGCACCGCACGCTCGACGATGGGCCAGACGGGCATGCCGGTCACGCGATCGAAGACGAACGTGTCACCGCGCTTGGTGACCTGTGCGACGGCATCGATCTGCTTGCCGTTGACCGTGATGGTCACGAGATTCGGCTGCGTTGGAATGTCCCAGTCCCACAGCCCGTGATGCACCGTCTGGAAGTGCCACTTGATCTTCCCGGTCGCGGCATCGAGACACACCAGCGATTCGGCAAAGAGGTTGGCGCCTGGACGCTGTCCGCCGTAGTAATCGCTCGTCGGTGTGGAAGTCGGCAGATAGAGCAGTCCGCGCTTCTCGTCGAGCGCCATCGGCGCCCACACGTTGGCGTGGCCGTTCTTCCGCCACGACTCGTTCTCCCACGTCTCGGCGCCGGGATCGTTCGCCGACATCGGAATCGTTGCAAACGTCCACACACGCTTGCCGGTACGCGCATTGAACGCTTGCACGTAGCCCATTGGATCGGGCAGTTGCACGCGATCCGGCACCTGGCTGCCGACGATGACGAGGTTTCCGTAGATGACGGGTGGTGAGCTTTGCGTGGCGTGGCGGACGTCGGACATTCTCGCCAGACCATCGGTGAGCGAGACCTGGCCGTTGTTGCCGAAGGATGCGACCGGCTTTCCGGTCCGCGCATCGAGCGCGAACAGACGATGACGGCTGTTGAGGAAGACGCGCATCTGATTGCCGTCGCGCCAGACGGCGGTGCCGCGCAGTTTCCAGCCGCTGCCCGAGAGCACCTGACCGAGCTCGTACGCGGCGCCATCGAACCGCCATCGCTCCTTGCCGGTCTCCGCATCCAGCGCGGCAACGCTGTTGTACGGCGTCGTCACGTACAGCGTGCCGTCGATCATCAACGGCGTCGCTTCGAATTGTCCCGGGACAGTGTCGTACTCCTTCAGCGGTGTCTCCCAGTGCTTCCACTGCCACGTCTGTTGCAGCTGCTTGACGTTGCCTGCGTTGATGTCGGTCAACGTCGAATGACGGGTGCCACCGGGGTCGCCGCCGTAGTACGGCCACTCCACGGCGCGAGGCTTCGATGCTGCAGGCGATCGGTCCTGGGCGGTGACGAGCGACGCGGCAAGCAGGACTGGCGGAATCCACATCCAGCGTTTCATGGCGGAGATTCTACAAGGCCTGGTTACGGGTTCCAGGTTCCAGGTTCCAGGTTCCAGGTTCCGGGTTCCGGGTTCCAGGTTCCAGGTTCCAGGTTCCCGTTCACGGTTCCGGGTTCAGGGTTCAGGGTTCAGGGTTCCGGCCGTTCGAGTTTCGCTCGAGCCCCGAACCGGGAACAATGATTACCGAACCATGAACACCGAACCGTGAACACCGAACCATGAACACCGAACCATGAACACCGAACGTTGAACCTCGAACGTTGAACCTCGAACGTTGAACCTCGAACACGAACCTGGAACCTGGAACGAGGAACATGGAACAGAAGGGTTTTGGCACCTGGCCCTCGCCAATCTCGGCACAAGCTGTTGCTGCTCAGGGAATCCGGCTCGGCAGCGTGGCCGTCGATGGCCACG
>DATCXH010000869.1:0-2378 GCA_036565925.1 Vicinamibacterales bacterium | reverse complement strand
GTTGCGGCTCCACGCGGGAAACACGCCGCAGTAGATCCAGCTCGCGCACGTCGTCGAGCCGTCGTCCTTCAACTCGTCGAAGCCGCTCAGCTGCTGCGTGGGATCAGCGGTCTGGAAGCCGTTGATCTCGCGCAGGAGCTTGAGCTCGTCCGCCTCCCCCGTCGCATTCGGCGGGCGCCCCGAGGCGAAGTCGGGTTCGTAGTCCCAGACGAGGTTCTTCCACCCTTCGTCGCGTGGCAGCATGCTGTTCGCGTACTTCGCCTTGAGCCGCTTGCCGAGCTGGTAGTAGAACCACGTATCCGTGCGACAGTCGCCCGGCGGGTCGACGGCCTTGAAGTGCCATTGCAGCATCCGCTGCGTGTTCGTGTAACTCCCCTCGTACTCGCCGATCTGCGTTGCCGGGAAGAAGAAGACCTCGGTCTTGATGTCTTCGATCTTCACGGTGCCGTCGTCGATTTCCGGCCCGTTCTTCCAGTGCATCGCCGTCTCGGTGAGCCAGTTGTCCTTCACCCCCAGCCAATCGAGCTTGCGCATGGCCGCACGCTGCGCCGATCCGTTGAGCGACGTCGCGGGATTCTGTCCGACGCAGAGCATCCCTTTGACCTTCCCCTCGGCCATCGCCGCCATCACCGCCATATGGGAGAAGTCGCCGAAGATCTTCGGGTGCCAGGCGTAGCCCCAGTCGTTCTCCGGCCGCGCCGCATCGCCGTACATCGACTTGAGGTACGACACCATGAACTTCGGCAAATTGGCCCAGTAGCCGGTGGGGACCGTCTCCGTGGCGATGTAGTCGTGCAGCGTGTCGTGCTTCTTGAGCGCCGACGGCGCGCTCATGTAACCGTGGATCGAGTGGTACAGCGTCGGCACGTCGGTCGAACCCTGGATGGCCGCGTGCCCGCGGAGCGCCATGATGCCGCCGCCGGGGCGGCC
Source organism: Vicinamibacterales bacterium (assembly GCA_036565925.1). Classification (GTDB taxonomy): domain Bacteria; phylum Acidobacteriota; class Vicinamibacteria; order Vicinamibacterales; family UBA2999; genus Gp6-AA40. The sequence continues at coordinate 1,448 of DATCXH010000869.1, read as the reverse complement.
CATGTTGCCGGTCAGGAGCTGGAGCAGCGCGCAGCAGCTGATCATCTGCACGCCGTCGGTGTGCTGCGTCCAGGCCACCGCGTAGGCGAAGCTTGTCGTGCGATCGGCGCCCGAATTCTGCAGGATCGTCTCCGCGACGTGCAGGAACTTGGTGCGCGGGCATCCGGTCACCTGCTCCACGAGCTCCGGCGTGTAGCGCGCGAAGTGGCGCTTGAGGATCTGCAACACACAGTGCGGATCCTGCATTGACGGGTCAGTCCTGGGCGTGGGCTGGACGAGCGAGCGCACCAGGAGATCCCACTTCGCCGGCGCGGCCGTCGTCCCCGCGTTCATCGGGATGCCCGGTGTGGCGCCCCGCTTCGGAGTCGCCGCCTGCGGGCCCTGGTGTTGCTTCGTCTCGCCGGCGCGCGCCGTGTAGGCGGTCTGCTCTCCGACCGTTTGCACGGCGGTGCCCGCGTACTGCCAGCTGGCCGGATCGTAGTCCCCGACCAGGCCGCTGAACGGCCAGTCCGGGTCCTCCGGGTGCGTCTTGAGCCCCGAGAAGACGCCGTCGAGATCTTCCGTGCCCTTGAACTCGGGTGAGACGATCGTCGAGGCGTTCGTATAGGTCGACACGAAGCTCTGGAAGAACGGATCCGTGTTCCATCGATCGCTGCTCAGCACGAAGTTGATGAGCCCACCGAGGAACGCGATGTCGCTGCCCGCGCGGATCGGCGCGTGGATGTCGCAATTGGCGCTCGTGCGAGTGAAGCGCGGATCGACGTGGATGAGCTTCGCGCCGTTCAGCCGCGCGCGCAGCGGCCACCGAAACGCAACCGGATGGCACTCCGCCATGTTGGAGCCCATGATCACCACGCAGTCCGACTGCACCATGTCGCGCGGATACATGGTGGCCGCGCCGCGACCGAGCCGTGCCCCCAGACCGGGGACGCTGGAGCTGTGTCATATCCTGGCCTGGTTTTCGATCGCGATGATCCCGAAGCCGCGGCAGAATTTCTGCGCGATGTGGTTGAACTCGTTGTCGAGCGTCGCACCGCCCAGGTGGAAGATCGCGGGCGTCGCGTTGACGAGCTTGCCGTTCGGCAGCCGCTCGATGAACGTCTCGTCACGCGTCTTGCTCACGAGCTCGGCCACGCGGTTCATCGCCCAATCGAGATCGACCACGTCCCAATCACGCGCGCCCGGCTTGCGATGCAGCACCCTGGTCGGGCGATTCACGTTCTTGTGCAGTTGATAGATCGCCGCGCCCTTGGGGCAGAGCGTCCCCTCGTTGTGCGGGCTCCGCGGATCACCCTCGATGTTGATGATCTCGCCGTCTTTGACGTGGATCAGGGTGGCGCATCCGACCGAGCAGAAGGGACAGATGCTCGGCACCGCCTTGCTGCCCTTGATGCGCAGCGCTTGCGCCTGAGCACGGGCTGGTGCGAGGGCGAGACCCAAGCCCGTGA
>DATCXH010000865.1:0-6044 GCA_036565925.1 Vicinamibacterales bacterium | reverse complement strand
GGGCCACGGCTTCGGGACGACGCGCTTCGGGCTGGAGCAGGCGCTGGCCGTACACAAGAAGACGCCGCTCTCGACGCACCTCGAGATCGAGACCTACACCTGGGACGTGCTCCCCGACCACCTCAAGACCGGCGACATCGTCGAATACGTGACCCGCGAGCTCGACTGGGTGAAGGGACAACTCGTGTAGGGGCGATGCAGGCGTCGCGCCCCGCGCACGGGCACGCCTCGCCCTTGAGGTTTAGACGGAAATCCGCGTTGCGAACGGCCGTTCGCAGCGCGGAATCACGCTACAATTCCCGCGTGATGCGGGGTGCCCTTGTTCGTCGCCCATCAGCCGCCTTCGCGCTGAGCGCTACGGCGCCCAGGCTCATCGCGGCCGCGCTCTGGATCGGCGCTTACAGCTGGAGTGCGCTGAGCGCATCCAGTCAGTCGACGACTGCTGCCGCATCATCCGTTGCGACCACCGACGTGCGCGCGAGCGAAGCTCGCGCAACGGTCGAGAAGTACTGCGTCACCTGCCACAACCAGCGACTGAAGACCGGCAACCTCGCGCTCGATGCGCCGGAGTTAGCCAACGTCGCCGCGCACGCCGACGTCTGGGAGAAAGTGGTCCGCAAGGTCCGGGCAGGCATGATGCCGCCGGCCGGACTGCCGCGGCCGGACGCGGCATCGCGGAACGCGCTCGTCGCCTCGCTCGAATCGACACTCGACACTGCGGCTCGAGCCAATCCAAATCCGGGCCGTCCACTCGCGCATCGTCTCAATCGCGCTGAGTACGCCAATGCCGTTCGCGATCTGCTTGCCGTCGACGTCGACGTCACCTCGATGCTGCCGCCGGATGATTCGAGCGGCGGGTTCGACAACAACGCCGACGTCCTCGGCGTCTCGCCAGTACTCCTTGAAAGCTACCTGACCGCGGCCGAGCGCATCAGCGCGTTGGCGCTTGGCGATCCCAAGACTCCCGCGATCGGCGAGCTGTTCCGCGTCAGACAGGACGAGTCGCAGGATCGCCATATCGAAGGTCTCCCGCTCGGCACGATCGGTGGCCTCCAACTGCAGACCACGCTGCCGCTCGACGGCGAATATCAATTCCAGGTCAGGCTGTTCCGCACCAATCTCGGTACGACGCGCGGACTCGAATATCCGCACCAGCTCGAGATCAGCGTGGACGGCGTGCGCGTGCACCTGGCGTCGTTCGGCGGCGACAAGGAGATTGCCTCGTCCAGCGACAACCCGACGACGACCGGCGACGCCGTGGACAACCGCTTCACGGTGCGGGTGCCGCTCAAGGCGGGTCCGCGAACGATCACCGTCGCGTTCCTCGAGAAGACGCACGCGCTGAATACGCGGCGGCTCGAAAATTACCAGCGCAGCTCGTCGGACACGATCGACTTCTCGGGCAGCCCGCACATCGACGAAGTGATCCTCACCGGCCCGTTCAACCCGACTGGCTCCGGCGACACGCCGAGTCGCCGTCGCATCTTTACGTGTCGCCCCAAGAGCGTGGCCGAAGAAGAGGGGTGCGCGCAGAAGATTCTCGCTGGTCTTGCGCGTCGCGCCTATCGCGGCGATGTCACACGTGAAGATTCGCAGGCGCTGCTCGCGTTCTTCAAGCAAGGCCGTGCCGATGGCGGTAGCTTCGAGGCCGGCATTGACCTCGCCCTGCGACGCCTGCTGAGCAGCCCGAAGTTCATCTTCCGCGTCGAGCGGGAACCGGCGGATGTGCGCGCGGGCGGCGTATATCGCCTTGGCGATCCGGCGCTCGCAGCGAGGCTGTCGTTCTTCCTGTGGAGTGCGCCACCTGACGAGGAACTGCTCGAACTCGCCGAGAAGGGGCGCCTCTCGACGCCGGCGACATTCGAGCGGCAGGTGCGCCGGATGCTGTCCGATCCGAAGTCGCAGGCGCTCATCGACAACTTCCTCGCGCAGTGGCTGCAGTTGCGCAACCTCAAAGGCAAGCAGCCCAACTCGCACGAGTTCCCGGACTTCGACGACAACCTGCGCGAGGCGTTGCAGACGGAGATCGAGATGTTCGTCACCTCGATCATTCGTGAAGACCGCAACGTGATGGATCTGCTCACGGCCGACTACACGTTCGTCAACGAACGCCTGGCCAAGCACTACGGCATCCCGTATGTCTACGGCACGCACTTCCGCCGTGTGACGTTGCAAGACGATGTGCGACGCGGTCTGCTCGGCAAGGGCGCGTTGCTGATGGTGACGTCGCACCCGCATCGCACGTCTCCCGTACTGCGCGGCAAGTGGATTCTCGAGAACGTGCTCGGGGCGCCGCCGCCGGGACCGCCTGATGTCGTTCCGCCGTTCGAGGAGAGCACCGAGGCGAGCAAGCCAAAGTCGGTGCGCGAGCGCATGGAGAACCATCGGCGCAATCCCGCATGTGCGAGCTGTCATCGCATGATCGATCCCGCCGGTCTGGCGCTGGAGAACTTCGATGCGACGGGCGCATGGCGGACTCGCGATGGCGGGACGCGCGGCACTCCGATCGACGCGTCGGGGCAACTGGTGGATGGCACCCAGATTAACGGGGTGAATGAGCTCCGGGCAGCGCTCGTCCGCGACCCGAATGTGTTCGTGCAGGCGTTGACGGAGCGGCTGCTGACCTATGCGCTCGGCCGCGGCCTGACGGCCGCCGACATGCCCGCTGTGCGCACGATTGCCCGCGATGCGCAACGCGAGAACTACCGCTTTTCGTCGGTTGTGCTGGGCATCGTCCGGAGCGTACCATTCCAGATGCGGATCAAAGGCGCCGCAGACGAACCAACGCAGGTGGCCGCCGCCTCCGCGTCTGCGCGATAGAGACTGACGGACAGGGAGCAGCCATGTTTATCAGTAAACAGTCGTTGCCGCGTCGAACGGTTCTTCGAGGTCTTGGTGCGACACTCGCGCTCCCATTGCTCGACGCGATGGTCCCCGCTCTGACGCCGACGGTTCGCACAGCAGCTGCCCCGACGCGACGCTTCGGCGCCGTGTTCGTGCCAATGGGTGAGCGGCCGAGCCACTGGACGCCGGCGACGACAGGATCGGGATTCGAATTCAGCGCCATCCTCAAGCCACTCGAGCCGTTCCGCGACGCGGTCACGGTCGTCTCCGGTCTCGACCGGCCGCTCCAGGGCACGCACGCCGTGAGCACTGGCACGTGGCTCACCGGCACCGCACCGAAGCGCACCGAAGCCGAGGACTTCATCGCCGGAACCTCGCTCGATCAGATCGTCGCCAGCAAGATCGCTCACGACAGCGTGTTCCCGTCGCTCGAGATCGCGACCGAGGACCTCTCGGGATACGTCGGTGCCTGCGACGTCGGGTACAGCTGCGCCTACATGAACACGATCGCGTGGAAATCGCCGACCACGCCGATGCCGATGGAAACCAACCCGCGCGTCGTCTTCGAACGGATGTTCGGGCGGCCGGGATCGCAGGCCGAACGGATGACGCGGCTGCGTCAGAACCGCAGCATTCTCGATTCAGTGAAGGGTGATGTCTCGGCGCTCGAGCGCGGGCTCGGCGCACGCGACAAGGTGCGTCTCGATCAGTATCTCGAGCACCTGCGCGAAATCGAGGGCCGCATCCAACGCGCCGAGAAGCAAACGACGACCGAGCTGATCGCACCACGGGCGCCGGTGGGCATTCCCGATTCATGGGAAGAGCACGCGACGACGATGTTCGACTTGATGGCGCTGGCGTTCGAGGCCGACTTGACTCGCGTGTTCACGTTCATGCTGAATCGCGAAGCGAGTCAGCTGGTGTTCCCCGACCTCGGCTTCAACGAACCGTGGCATCACGTCTCGCATCACGGCAACGAGCCGGAGAAGCTGGCGCTGTTGGTGAAGTTGAACACCTGGCAGATCGATCTCTTCAGCCGGTTCGTCAAGAAGCTGCAGTCGACCTCCGATGGTGACGGGAACCTGCTCGATCACTCGGTGCTTCTGTGGGGCAGCGGCATGAGCGATAGCAACACCCACTCGCCGCTGGACGTGCCATATCTGATGGTCGGCAAGGGCGGTGGGGCGTTCACCGGCAATCGTCACATCGCTGCGCCGAAGGGCACGCAGCTCGCGAACGTGATGCTCACCGTAGCGCAGAAGTACGGCGCTGAGATTGACAAGTTCGGCGTGAGTACCTCTGCGTTCGCACTGTGAGCTGTCGCGAACAGCACACAATGACCACACCTGCCACACGGAACGCGGAGACGCTGAGGCGCGGAGACACATTTAGGGGTCTTGCTCCGCGGCTCCGCGCCTCCGCGTTTCGTCGGACAAGCGAAATCGCGCAACTGTCGTTGATTCTGCTCCTGTGCGTCGGCATCACGGGGAGTGGACAATCCGCGAATACTCTGGTCGACGCCGTGAAGCGTGGCGACCGCGAAGTCGTGCGCGAGCTGCTGCGCAGCAAGCCCGATGTGAATGCCGCGCAGGCCGATGGCACGACAGCCCTGCACTGGGCGGTTCGCGCCAACGATGTCGAGCTGGTTGCGATGCTGCTGCGTGCCGGCGCGAAAGCCACCGTGACCAATCGCTACGGCATCGCCCCGATCACGCTTGCCGCGACCAACGGCAGCGTCGAAGCGCTCGATGCGCTTCTGAAGGCCGGTGCGAACGCCAACACGCAGAGCGCTGAAGGGGAGCCGATCATCATGACCGCGGCGCGCACCGGCAATGCCGCGGCGCTGAAGCTGCTCATCGGCCGTGGTGCTGACGTCAACGCGCGCGAGAAATGGTTTGGCGAGACGGCGGTGATGTGGGCCGCTGCCGAAAATCATGCCGATGCGATCAAGGTGCTGGCCGAGTCTGGCGCCGACATCAACGCCAGGAGCACGGTGATCGATGCGCCCGTGCTGGAGTTTCCCCGGAGCGGCGGACCGAACTCGCCGTTCCCGCGTGGTGGCTGGACGGCACTGATGTTCGCGGCGCGTGAAGGCGCGACTGACGCTGCGCGCACGCTCGCCGAGCTCGGTGCCGACCTCAATGTCGCCGCCCTTCCACAGACCGACATTCCGCTCAAGCCCGAGGAGTTCAAGACCGCAGAACAGGGCATCGGAACGACGGCGCTGGTCTTCGCGATCATCAACTCGCATTACGACCTCGCGGCCGTGCTGCTCGAGAAGGGCGCCAATCCCAACGTCGTGGACATCGCCGGCATGGGGGCGCTCTATGCGGCAGTGGACATGAACAGCCTGCAGTGGGTGCAGGGCCGGCCGGCCCCGATCCTGACCGACAAGCTCGATGGCGTCGATGTCGTGAAGCTGCTGCTCGATCGTGGTGCGGATCCCAACGCGCGTCTCAAGCGCGCACCGCTGAAGCGCCACCACGATGCGGGCACCACACTGAATTTCGGCCAGGGCACGACACCTCTCATGCGCGCGGCGCGCACCAACGACGTCGCGGTCATGCAGTTGCTGCTCGACAAGGGCGCCGATCCGTTCCTCACGTTGCCCGATCGCACCAACGCCCTGATGATCGCCGCAGGTCTCGGCGCGGGTGGTCTCCGCGGTGAAGGCATTCGCATTGTGGTCCCGACGCCGGAAGGCGCGGTTGAAGCGTGCAAGCTCCTGCTCGATCGCGGCATGGACGTCGATGCGTTCAATAACGCCGGCAACACCGCGTTGCATGGCGCCGTTGGCCGAGGCGATCCAGTCGTCAAGTTCCTCGCCGAGCGTGGCGCAACGCTGACGCTCAAGAACAAGGCCGGCTTCACGCCGCTCGATCTCGCGATGGGCCAGGGCGGCCGGGGTGGTCGCGGCGGCGTCGTGCGAGAAAGCACCGCTGCGTTGCTCAAGCAACTCATGTCCCAGGCGCCTCCGCGTCCCTCGAAGAGCGCGCCGTAGGCGTGCTCCTGCCCGGATAGTCCCTTGTCCTTGGTCCTTCGTTCTTGGTCCGTACTTGGTCCCAGGTCCGTCCGTGGTCCGTGGTCCCTGGTCCGTGTGTTCCTGGTCCGTGTATTCCTGGTCCGTGTATTCCTGGTCCGTGTAGTCCTGGTCCGTGTATTCCTGGCGATCGCGACAGCTGTTGGCGTTACGGCATGCG
>DATCXH010001015.1:0-3921 GCA_036565925.1 Vicinamibacterales bacterium | reverse complement strand
GGCCGCGACGTAAGCGATAGATGCGGACCCCGCGGACATCGCCGCCAGCGTCGTCCCGCCCAACACCCCCACCGTCACCGTCAGCGTCGCCGTATCCGTGATGCCACCACCGGCATCCGCTGTGATCGTGACCGCGCCTGGCTTAACACCGGTAGCCGTACCCGCGCTGACCGTGGCGATCGTGGCATCGCTCGAGCTCCAGGTGACACTCGAGGTGAGGTCCGCGGTCGAGCTGTCCGAGTAGGTGCCGGTCGCGGTGAATGCAACGTTTTGAAACCGCGCGACCGTCGTGCTCGACGGCGAGACTTCGATCGAGACGAGCGTCGGCGTGACGACTGTCCCGAGGACGACCGCCGCGCGCGACGATGGCTGATAGTGCCAGGTCATCGAGACCTCAGCTCACGGTGCGAAGGCTTGCTTTGATCGTGCGATCGGTGCCGGCGAGCTTCTTGGCGCCGAGGTCGTATCCGTCGGTGACGGTGAAGGCCGGGAACAGGAGGTGCTTATCGCGTGCGCCGTCGACCTCAATGCGGCACAGAGCCTTGCGCGTGCCGTTCACTACCTCGTACGCGGTGAATTCGTACCTATCGCCCGCCGCCATGTTCTCGAGGTCGACCAGCCACTGCGCCACGCAGTCAGTCGTGAGTCCCGCATAGGTCGTCGAGGCCGCACCGAAGAAGTACTCGGTGGACCCGACGCTCGCGGAATAGTCGGTCTTGCTAATGCCCATGGCTACACCGGTCCTGTCAGTCCGAGGTGGTCGAGTTGCTCGACGGGCAGCGGCGCGTTGAGCGTGACCACGATGAAGTTGTTAGTGTCGCGAACGAGGCTGATGAGGTTCAGCCCGAGGTGATCGAGGTGCAGCATCAGGCTTGCTGCCGCTTCGTACGCCGCCGACCGAGTAGCCATCGTCACCGCGACCTTCGACTGGTAGATGGTCTGCGCCATCTCAGCCTCCCACCGCGTAGGCAATCATCGAGATCGTGACCGCCGAGCCACTGCCCTGCGCGCGGCCGTAGATCTTGTCACCGCTGGCCGTCTCGGCATACGCACCCTCGTAGACCGCGGCGAGCATCTCGCTGCCGTTGTAGACAACCAGCTCGTCAAGGATCGGCGTGCGGAAGTTCGTGCCGTCGCCGATGCCGAGGTCGAGGTGTTGCGCAGCGCTGGAGAACGTCGCGCTGTTGATGCCCATGCCGATCTGCCAGAAGAACAGGTTGTCGTCGGCGCCGATCGCTGAACCGAGCTGAGTCCAGTCACCATCCGCGGTCGTGCCCGGCGTGACATCGGTACCCTTGCTCGTGGCGGTTACCGCGCCAAAGGTCTTCACGTAGCTGCCAATGCGCGGGCCACCGTCGAGACGTGACTGACGGTAGAGCCGCACGAGCACGTTCGCCGCAACCGGAGTCGCGTTGTTCTGCGTCGCCTTCACGCCGAGCGCGGTGCCGCTCTTGATGCGCAGTGGAAATCGATACCAAACGCCGCCCGCTGTGCCGCTGCCGAAATACGGGGAGGCTGCCGAGGCGAGTAGATGCGGAATGATGTCCGCGAACGAGGTGCCGCCTGCCGGGTCGGCGCCAATCGTGACGAGCGTGTCCGTCGCCGTCGCCGAGGTGCCGATGCTGTTGATGTTGATCTCGATCCAGTCGGCATCCTCCGACGTCGCCGAGAGCAGGCTCGTATAAGCCGAGTACGTGTTGTTGCCCGGCGTGACGCTCGTGCCGTACGCCGCTGCCGGCCGCACGCCCGATTGACTATCCGCAACGAGGCGAAGCTCAGCGGTGGGGACCCAAAGCACAGCCCTATGTCTCGCATCATGCGAGTCGCGGAGATGATTACGCTAGCCGCCAGAGACGAGCTGTGGGATCTCGATGCGGTACCGTCCGTCCCATCCGTCGACGCTCGGCTTCGGCTCGATGCTGGTCACGCCGGTAATCGACCAGCCGTCCGTGCCCGCGCCGTCGTTCGCGTCGATGCCGACGAGCGTACCGGTGTGGTCGTAGATCTGGACGAGCGATGCGACCTTGATCCACGACGACCCGAGGCCGAGCTGGGTCTCCTTGAAGAACCACTCCCAGGACGCGAAGTCGAGAGCAGCATCGGATTCCCACGTGCGTTCGATCGGGACGTGCGGCCAGACGACCGAGCGGTGGCGCAGGAACGTGTTGCCGCTAAGACCGTAGACCTTGCCCGTCGGCCCCTGCGTCGTGCGGAGGTCCGAGACCATCGGTGCGCGTTTCGGTGCCGTCTCGACGTTGACGGTGATATCAGGGAGCCAGAGGCCGCGGGGGTTGAGCGTGCCGGTCTGCGGGCTGTTCGCGGAGGTGATGTCAGCAGCGAAGCCGAGCACGTCGCGGAGGGCGGCGGGGAAGACGAGAGAGAACGTGGTGGCGGTCGCGGTGACGTTCGTGGAATTTGACCATGCGACCGTCGAGTAGGCGCCTGCACTTCCGTCGTAGAGTCGAATGCCAGCCGCGTAGCTGGCAGAGTTGCGGAGCGAGAAGTCGCCGTAGACGCTGCCGGCAACGCTCGCAAGCGAGGTGTAGAGGACGGCGCCGTTTTTCTCGTAGGTGATCGCGGTCCCGGTGCGCCGCACGCGAAGGACATCACCGGCCGCCCATGTGCCCATCGAACCAATGTCGACGCCTAGCTCACGGACCCAGAGGTCACCGGCGCCGACAAGCTCGAAGTAGTACCCGGAATCGCGACCCGCGGATGTGTTGGACGGCGCGAGACCAAAGACGACGCGCGTGCTGTCTGTTCCTGGGCCGACCGTGATCTCGACGAAGCCATTACCGGTGAGTGCCGCTGTGATGTTCGCCCCAGCGTCGTTGGTGCCGTCTACTCCGCCCGTCTTGGTCAACTTCGCACCGGACGTACAATCGATCGCGATGAGCCCGGTGGTTGGCGAGAGCGAGACGTCCCATGCGCCGACGGACGGGGCCAGTGTCGCGTTGAGCTGCGATTCGATGTGCGCGGCGAGACCAGAGACAGTGCCAGCAGCCGTCCAGTAGTAGCTACCCGCGGTGAGCGAGACTGCCGTGGGGCCGCCGCCGCTGTTTGTAGCGCTGGCCGTGACGCCCGATGGAACGTTGATGAGGGCCTCGACCCGGCCGGGGAACTGAACGCTCACGAGTCCTCGAATCCGGCAGAGCCGTATGCGCGATCGACGAGCTGCTTCGCCTTGAGCTGGCGCATGCGAGGGGTGTCATTGGCGAATGCCTCGCCGATTACGATCACGGCCTGCTTCTGTTGGGGTGCGCCTGAGCCGGTCCCGCCGCTTGCCGATGTGCCCGCGCTACCGCCTGACTTGGCGGGGGCAGAGGAGGAACCGCCTGCGCCGAGCTCGTGGGCGACGACGCCAGCAGCGAGTGCTGCGGCTGCGTGCTGTGCCGCGGACGTGGCATGTGCAGTCGCGCCTGGAATGTTGCCGGTCGCCAGCTCGCCGACAGCCCATGCTGCCTCTTTGATGGCGAGCACCGCCTCCGACTTGCCGATGGCCAGCATCTGCTCGCCGATGGCCTTCTTGAACGCCTTGCCCGCAGGCTCGCTGCCCGTGACGATGGCTTCGTACGTCGAGCTGACACCGTTGGTGACGCCCTCGAAGAGTTGCTGATAGACGTTGAACTCTTCGGGCTTGCCGAACAGCGACTCGAGGAACGATTCGCGCTTCTGACTCTGCGCGTCCTGTGCTTCCTTGAGGATCGCGTCGGTCTTCCCTAGGAGCGCATCGTTGCCGTACTCGTCGAGATCGCGAGAGTCGGCGGCTGCACCGAGCGACGTGCTCGCGTTAATCGTGCTCGTCGCCGTAAATGCAGCGCTGTCGTACGAGCCGATCTGATACTCGCGACCGAGCCTCGCAGGCCCGGCCTTCTTCGTCGGCTTGAGCTTGCTCGCCGTCAACGAGCGAATGCCCGCAAG
>DATCXH010000831.1:0-8830 GCA_036565925.1 Vicinamibacterales bacterium | reverse complement strand
GCCGCCATCGGGCCGAACTTCTCGACGTCGAGGCGCAGACTTTCACCGAACAGCGCGACAACGCCGGCGAAGGCCACGAGCGTCCCGCTCAGTTTGCGCGCGCTGATCCGATCACCCGGGATGTAGAGATGCGCCAGCGCGACGGTGAACAGCGGGAGCGTCGCGAACAGGATCGCGGTCAGGCCGCTGTCGATGAACTGCTCGCCCCAATAGATCAGCCCATAGTCCGCGCCGAACAGGGCAACGCCGACAAAGGCGACGACCGACCACTCGCGGCGCCCGTTCGGCCAACGCGTGCCGAGTGCCGGGATAATGATCGTCAGCATCGCACCGGCCACGAGAAATCGAAGTGCCGCGACATTGAACGGGCCGAGACCGCCGTAGCCGATCTTGATCACGAGCCACGTCGAGCCCCAGATGACGCAGAGCAGAACATAGAGCGCGACGCTCGCCATCGCACCATTGTTGCAGTACAGTGTGCGCTGCGCATTGCGCGAGGAGGAGACATGGTGAGGGTTTCTGCACTAGCGCTTCTATCCTGCGTCGTGTTGATTGGAGTGGCTGGCGCACAGTCCCCTCCCGCATCGTCGTCCACTCGATCAGCAACGCCCGTCGAACTCGTTGGTTGTGTCAGCAATCAACCGGGTGCATCCGGCGCGTTTACCTTCGATGAATCCAGCGGCAGCAAATACCGGCTCACTGGCAAGAGCGTACGGAAGTACGCCGGCCAGATGGTGCGACTCGTTGGTGGTCCTCAAGGACGCAAGCTGTCGATCAGTGGCGGTCTGTGGCCTTCGGCGAATGCGGCCGGCCAGGCCGGCGGACTTGACGGCGCGAAGGAGTCGATTGCGCGGCAGCCTGGCGGCGGGGGAGCCGGGGTCGGCGGGATCGATCTGCCGGAGTTCCGCGTCGTGAGTGTGCGCACTGTCGACGGCTCCTGCGGCCGTTAGCGCTCGGCGAGATCCATTCTTCAGGTTCATCGGCTGCAGGTGTCGGAGACCCTGACACCGGGGTCGGAAATCCGTTCCTATTTGAGAGTGTGTGTGGTGGTTGTCGACGATTGATTGAGCAAATTCGCCCGCCATGTCTGGTCTGCGGATTGCTCGATGAACGACCGTACGTGCTGTGGTAACTGCTTCCCGCCTGAGTCTGGTCACTGAGCTTGTCGTTGCGCTCGGGGTGGCCGGGGGTTACTTCGCCTTGTGTGGGCTTGGGCTCTCGCTCGATCTAACCGCGGGGGTGAGCTCGGTGTGGCCGGCGAGTGGCCTCTTGACTGGTCTGCTCCTTGTGGCTCCGCGCGACCGCTGGCGTGCGATTGCGTGCGGTGCTCTGCTCGGCGGTGTTGCCTCCAATCTCGCGTTCGGCTTCTCCGCGGTGGTGAGCGTCGGCTACACGCTCATCAACCTCTTCGAGTCGTGCGCGGCTGCGCTGTTGGTCCGCCGCTTCACTCCAGACGCAAGACATCTGCGCCATCCGACCGACGTGCTCTCCCTGACCGCGCTCATCGGCGTCGCCGTCGCCTTCGGCGCACTCCTCGCCGCCTTGCTCGCCTGGGTGGCGTTGCACGCGCATTTCTGGACGGCACTTCGTACCTGGATCGCCGCCGACATGAGTGGCGTGCTGACCATTGGCCCTGTCGTGCTCGCCCTGGTCCGGCGCACGGACAGCGGAATTCCGTGGACGTTCCGCCGCGTGGTCGAGTGTGCGTTGATGCTGGTCGTGCTCACCGCGGCCTCGTCCTGGATCTTCTTCAGCCCGCATACCGCTATACAAACGCCGCTCACGCAACCGTTCCCGCTGCTGCCATTGGCAATCTGGGCAGCGGTTCGCTTCGGCGTGCCGGGAACCATCTGGTCGTTGCTGATCGTGAACAGCTTGTCCTTGTGGGGCACGAGTCTGGGACTCGGACCGTACGCGACCGGGGATCCGCTGCAAGCGCATCTCACGCTGCAGCTGTTCAACTGCGCTGTCAGCCTGGTGTTCCTTGTGCTCTCCACATCGGTCGAATCAACCCAACGATCGGTGCGGCTGCATCGCGAGCTGGTATTGCAGGTGCAGTCAGCGGCCGACGCCGAGCGTTTGCGTCTCGCTCACGAACTGCATGACGACGTCGCGCAGAAGCTCGCCGCGCTGAAGATGCAGCTCGAACTCGATCGTCTGATTCCGAACCGGGACCGATCGACTGACACGTTCGTGGACGCTGTGGATCGGCTCATCGCCGATGTGCGGGCGTTGTCACGATCGATGCGCCCGGCGCCGTTCGAGGAAGGACAGTTGATTCCCGCGCTGGCCACACTGGCTCACACCGAGGGCCGCCGCGCGGGTCTGCGTGTGCTCGTGGACGCGCGTGTGGAAGCGGTCCGTCTGTCGCGCGACGTGGAGCTCGCCTGTTACCGAGTGGTTCGCGAAGCGGTGAACAACATCATCAAACACGCGGGCGCACGTCATCTTGCCGTGTCGGCTCTGACGCAGGCCGGCGTCTTTGCCGTGCGGGTTGTCGACGATGGCCGGGGTTTCGATGTCGTGCCGGCGGCGCGCAATGCGGTGCTCGATGGACACCTTGGTTTGATGGGTATGCAGGAACGACTGGATCAAGTCGGTGGCACGCTGACGATCAGGTCGCGCCGCGGGGGCGGCACGATGGTCGAGTGCCGAGTGCCGGTGATGACAACCATATGAGCATAAGACTGCTAATCGTTGACGACCATCCGTTGATACGGGTTGGCCTTCGCACCTTGCTCGAGCACATGCTCGACCAGCCGCAGATCGTGGAAGCGTCCGATGGCCGCGAGGCGATCGAGATCGCTGCCACGCTGAAGCCCCACATCGTGCTGCTCGACATCTCCATGCCGGGATTGAATGGCCTGGATGCGGCCAGACGGCTGACGAGCGACCTGCCCTCGTGCAAAGTGATCATGCTCTCGATGCACTGCCACGAGGAGCGCGTCGCCGAATGTTTGCGGGCGGGAGCGAGCGGCTACCTCGTGAAGGATGGCGCGGTCTCCGAGGTGGCGGCGGCGATCAAAGCCGCGCTCTGCGGAGAGGTGTACATCAGCAGGCGCGTCCCAACCGCGGTCTCAAAGCTGCTCGAGCGAAAGTCAGACGTAACCAGTCCGCTTCAGTTGTTGAGTGCGCGTCAGCGTGAAATCCTCCAGCTGATCGCCGAAGGGCAGTCCACCAAGGAGATTGGATACCGTCTGAATCTCAGCGGCAAGACCGTCGAGACTCACCGCCGACTCCTCATGCAGCGACTCGATATCCACGATGTCGCTGGTTTGGCGCGGTTCGCGGTTCGCGCCGGTCTCGTCTCGCTCGAAGGCTGAGGCTCGCATGCTGTGGCGTGCCGGGCCGGGTAAAAACGTGTCGGTTACATAGTCGTCGTGTCCACAATCCAAACGCTGCTGCGACATCGTGTCGCGAGCTGTTCGAGAAAGTCCGTGACTGATCGTGGATCGCGGATTGCTGAACGCCGGAGCACAGGTTACAAATGAGCGTCACGACTCGCATCCGGATGGTGGGTGCCATCGCGTCTTCGATTGCGGTGGCCATGGGTGTTTTCGTTCTGTCCAGCGTCTGGGCGTCGAGCAGCGCGCTACCGGGGCTCATCGCCGTCGGCTCGGCAGGCGCACTGATGGGCATGCTGCTCACGACGACGATCTGTATCGCGCTGACGCTCTCAGTCAGATCCAGCGATCGTCGTCTCGCGCTGCATTCCGAGACTACGCAGCCGCTCCAGTCAGAGACTTTATATCGACTCCCGCCCGCTTGAGCATGGCCTCGAAGCCGGATTTGTCCACGGCTTTCGCATAGGCCTCCTCCGGCGCGACGAGCTTCTTGGTGACCAGTGCCATCAGGGAGTCGTTCAGTGTGACCATGCCGGTCGCTTTACCGACCTGCATGATCGAGGGAATCTGAAAGGTCTTCGCCTCGCGAATGAGGTTGCTCACGGCGGAGGTCACGATGAGCACCTCGAGAGCAGCGACGCGACCGCCGCCAATCTTCTTGCACAGCGTCTGCGCAATCACCGCGCGCAGCGACTCCGACAGCATCGTCCGAATCTGCGACTGCCGATCTGACGGGAATTGATCGATGACGCGGTCCACCGTGGATGCAGCGGTGGTCGTGTGCAGCGTGCCGAACACCAGGTGCCCGGTTTCGGCCGTCTCGATGGCGATCGCCACCGTTTCGAGATCGCGCATCTCACCGACCAGCAGAATGTCAGGGTCTTCGCGGAGCGCCGCGCGCAGCGCGTCTTTGAACGAGTCGGTGTGCGTGTGCACTTCGCGTTGATTGACCAGACAACGCTTGTTCTCATGCACGAACTCGATCGGATCTTCGATCGCGATGATGTGGTCGGCGCGGTTCTTGTTGACGTAGTCCACCATCGCGCACAGCGTCGTGGACTTTCCGGAACCGGTCGGGCCGGTGACCAGGATGAGACCCTTGTTCAACTTGCACAACGCCAGGATGTGCGGCGAGAGTCCCAGATCTTCGGCGGTCAAGATCTTCGAAGGAATCACGCGGAACACGCCGCCCCTTCCCTTGCGGTCCATGAACACGTTCGCGCGAAACCGCGCGAGGCCGGCAATCTCATACGCGAAGTCGGTGTCGTGGCGGCGCCCGAACTCTTCCCGGTTGTGCGCCGGCATGATCGGTTCGAGGAGCGCGGCGACGCTCTCCGGCGTCAACACGGCGGCATCGGGCTCGAGCGGCTGAATCTCGCCGTCCTTGCGTACGAGCGGCGGCATGCCGACGCACAGATGGAGGTCTGATGCTCCCCGGTCACACATCAGGCGAAACAGACGATCGATGGCGGTGGGCTCGGACACTGGAGTCTCTCCGGTTATGACAGCGGCTTTTCGACGACTTCAACGATGTGATCGGCGTTGACGATGACCGAGCCGAATGGCGTGACAACGTATCTGAAATGCCGGGCCCGGCGCGTGTAGTCACTGAGACGGTCGTAGCCGACCGGCCCTGCAACTGTGACGACGCCGTCTATGCGAGCACCGGTGGAGAGCGTCATGATCACGCTCCGCCGCTGCGACACGTCGTAGCCCGGCTCGAGTGCTTCTTCATCGATGCCGGCAGGCAGACGTACGAACACGACGTGCGCGCGGTTGAACTGTACTGTCGTGCCGTCGTCCCGCTGGAAAGGGAAGAAGCCGTCCTCGGCGTTGAGCAGGTCGCCAATGCGCTCGCGTCCCGCGGCGTTGTTGAGCGACCCAATGACGAAGAAGCTGCCGGCCACCACCTGACCAGTGGCGAGAGAGAGGCTGGCGGCAACGCGCTCCTTGTCAACCCTGAATTGCGACATCCGAATCGAAACCGAACGAAACAGCCCGGACCTAGCCGCCCGCGGCGATGCGCGCAGAGCTTTCAGCCATGAGATGGAGCACCAGGCTGAGAACTCCCTTCGCGAGACCTGCCGCGACGGCGACGGTCAGGGCGAGAACAGTCATGAGAACCAGGGCTTCCACTGGACCTGTTATCGGCAGGTCTTATGGGAAGTGCAGTGGGATTGGTGACGGAGTAGTGACGGCTACGGAGAGACTTTGATCCACGTGCCTTCCCGTGCCTGGATGAGAAGACCGGCGCTCACCAGCCGTTCGACGATACGAGCCGCGGCGTCAGAGGACACCTGCAGCGAGTCTTCGATATCTCGAATGGTTAAGACCGGTACGCCATTGTGGACGATTTCTTCAATGACCGAACGGACGACTTCGGCACGACGGGCGTGGTCACGGCGATCTGGCAAATCGGCAGGTCGTTCCATTGTCAGGCCCGCTTTTCTGTCCGCGGCGGGATGGCGGCGGGGAAATGCGGTCCGGTCTGGCCGGCGATGATCTGCTCGAGCAAGTCGGGCACGCTGAGTGCGAAGAGGTATACGGTCTCGTTCAACGACGTCGTCTCCGCAGACATTTATCGGTCACCCGCCCAGCAGCAATAGTCCATCCCGTGCACATTCGTGCTGCGGTATACTCAGCCGTAACTGGTCGGTGGTTCCACTCGCGATGAACTCTGGCCCCCTGTAAACCTTGGACGCGCATCCCTTTCCACCACACGCATGTCTGATATCGACCCAGGTCTGGACGCCCTTCGTCTTGGAGAAGATGCCATTGCGCCTGTCCGGGAAGGATTACCTCCCCGGTACCGCATGCGGGCCGACGCCCACTATGTCGAGCAGCTCGATTCGGGGCTGCTGAATTCGCCCATCAGGTTTCTCGAGGTGCAAGGCCTCGAGTCATTGCGTCAGGATGACGACGACTTGCCGTCGGAGGCCTTCGTCGAGTCGATTCGAAAGCACGGGGTATTGCAGCCGCTGCTGGTCCGCAGCCGCGGCGGCCGTCACCTGGTGATCGCCGGACGCAAGCGGCTGGCAGCTGCCATTACTGCGGGTCTGAGCCGTGTGCCGTGTCTCATCGAACGCGTCGACGATGACCAGGCGCCGGTTCTCGCTGCCGCGACCAATACGCCGTCTACTGACAAGCCGATCGCGCGAGTGGCGCCGCCGGCGCCGGCACCCGCGCCTGACTTGACGTTCGCGGCGTTCGCTGATTGCCTGACCGCGGTGGCCTCGTCGGCGAATCTGTTGTCGCCGGGACTGACGCTGACGCAAGCCGTCGCCGTGGATCTCGTGCGTGCTGAAGCCGCGCGCGCGTTACAGTTGCTGGTCGCCGCACGCGTCCTTCGGGGCGATGTCTCCGTTGCGCGGCGTGAACTGTCGGCCCGGACCATTGTCGATCGAGCGGTGGAGCAGACCGCCGCTGAGCGCCGCCTGCGCGGCCTCTCGCTGGACGCGCCCTCGCGCCGAGTCGGCGAGACGTTGTCTGGTGATGAGGACCTACTCACGGCGTCATTCAGCGCCCTGATTCTTGCACCGGCGATCCTCTTCGAAAGCAGCCGATCGAGAGCGATCGTCGTGCAGGTCAACTCACGCGCGGATGGAACCGTGGTCCTGTCGGCTGTGCACGATGGCGCGGAGCTGCCGCACTACTGGCGATCGAAGCTGGCCGAAAGTGAATGGCCCGACATGGCGATGACGTCGAGCAGCGTGGCGAGTGCGGCGCTCGTGCTGCTGCGCGCGGCGCGCCGGGTCGCGGAACTGCACGGCGGCCATCTGACGCTCGATTGTTCGGAAGGCCGAACCACGCTGTCGATCGTGGTCCCGGCTTCCAGAACGTAAGCGCCCAATTCCCAAGTTCCAACGCCCAACCATTCCCAACTCGCAATTCCCAATTGGGAATTGTTGGGAGTTGGGTGTTGGGAGTGGTTGGGAATTGGAACTTGGAAGTTGGGCGTTCGCGTCAGCGCATCGCTGACGCCCCAGCCATCCCTGGTGCGATCGTCGTGCCGTCGTCCTTGACGAAAATCGTCGCGCCGGTGGCGATCGCGAACGCGCGTTCACCGCTGATCCCGATGCTATTCGGATGGCGCTCGGCGAAATAGCCCGACATCGCGTCCCCGGTTGAGCCGTTGCAGGTCTGCGCGGCTGGCGTCACCATTGCGGCGCCGAGATCCGCTGAGAGATTTGCGACGTAACCCGAACGAATGACGCCGTTCGCCCCGAGCGATTCAGAGATGAAGGCCTGCGTCGCACCGGCCGCCGGCAATGCGAGATCGTCGAGTGATTGGGCATACCCGCCGCGTGCGCAGGTGGTGGCATAGATCGATTGCGCGGCGCGGATCGCGGACAACGAGGCAATGGCTGCGGTTTCGTTGGCGCGGATGCGCGCCTGGAGCACCGCGGGGATGGCAACGCCGGCGATGATCGCGATGACCGCGATCACGACCAACAGTTCGACCAGCGAGAAACCTCGCGTCGATGGATCGTCGCTCACGCCGCTGACAGCGGCGCTGACCAGATCTCCAATTCGCCGCGCTTGAAAAGCGTATTGAAGGCGGCGATGACTTTTGGATCGAACTCCGTCTCTGCGCCGTTGGTAATTACATCGCGCGCTTCGAATGGTGACATCGCTTTGCGGTACGGACGGTCGCTCGTCAGTGCATCGTAGACGTCGGCCACGGCGATAATCCGCGATTCGAGCGGAATGTTTTCGCCGCTGGTCGAATGGTAGCCGGAGCCATCGAATTTGTCGTGGTGCGCCAGGATAATCGGAATGACACGACGCAGCGCACCGCCCACGGGCTCGAGCATGTCGACACCGCGCGCGACGTGCTCCTGGACGGCTTCGTACTCTTCACGCGTCAGCTTCGCCGCTTTGTAGAGCAGGTCGCGGCTGATATCGAGCTTGCCGATATCGTGCAGCAACGCGGCGGCTCGCACGTCCTCGACGCGGTCGGGCGACAGATTCATCTGTGCGGCGATTCGCGTGGCGTAGACCGAGACGCGATAGCAATGGTTCTCGGTGTAGGTGTCCTTCGAGATGAAGTGGCGAAGGATCATCAACACGCCCTGATACGTCTCACGGAGCTCGTTGATCTGCGCGGTCTTGCTTTCGTAGAGCGTGCCCATCAGATAGCCGGTGATGATGAGTGACCCGCCCCAGACCGCGACTTCAAGCCACTGGTTGAAGGGAACTCCAACCTGAAGGCCAGTCTCGGTAGGCGTCGAGTTCCGGAAAATCAGCAGTCCGATGACGAGCAGCACGCTCGCAAACGCCGTCAGCGTTCCGTGCCTGCGTCCGTAGAAATACGCCGAGGCGAGGGTGGGCAACACGTAGAAGCTGAGGACCATCCGCTGCGCCGCAATCAGGTGATTGAGCAGCAGCGCGATCGCAAACAGTGAGAACAGAACCCACAGTTCCTTGTTGACGCGTTCCAACGCACCGGGCAATGTTCGTTTCATAAGTATTCGCACGCTCTGTCC
>DATCXH010000801.1:0-2630 GCA_036565925.1 Vicinamibacterales bacterium | reverse complement strand
ATTGCGGTCCTGGCGAATTGATGTAAGGCGACGCGCCGATGCGCCAGCTGCGCCTCCTCCACCATCACGGCCGTGGACGGCGAATGACCGTAGGGCGAGCCTATCTCGAAGACCGGCAGGTCCACGCACACGTGAAAAAGGTTCAACGGCGCCTCGTACCACGTGCTCAGTGCGCTGGCATACGTCAACGCCAGTCGGGACGACTCGGAAAAGTCAATCGGGCAAAGAATTCGGCGTAGGGTCAGCACGTCAACCTCCTCTATGGAGCCTTGTGCGACTCGAAGTGATACGCGAGGTGCACGCCATAGACCGCCATCGGGCGGGCGTCATTGTGCGCCGTCACCAGGAGCAGATCGACTTGTGGTCGAATGGCGATATGCGAGGTGACGAAGAGGTTGGCTCCCCCACCGAAGGCCAACGCAAAATCCTCGAATGTCGCGCGCTGACGGCCGGCCATTCGTTGTTCGTAGAATCCAGGCACGCCATCGGCAGCGTTCACCGTCGCTTGATACATGCCGACGCCGGCCGAAGCGAACGGGATCACGGTGCCCCCTGGCCTGATCGGCACCACTGTACCGAGCCAGGCAAAGAAATCGGCCGCCCCGGCATTGTGTGGTAACCATAGGCCACGCCCCTCGACGGACAGGTGCGGTGCGATCTCCCATCCGAGCGACGTTCCTAGAGCGGGCATCGTTTCGGACCCGGTCGCCACGCCGCCAAAGCCGGCGAGCGTAGTTCCGCGCCTCCACTGCGCTCCGCTCGAGGCCTGTCCCCATGCCTCGACTGCGAACACCAGGATCGCGATGGTCGCGAGCCCTGTAACAGCTCGTGAACAGCGCCTGCAGATCGACGTGAGAGGTGTCATACGCTGTGCATATGAACGAGGCGTGCCAACGGTGAATCCGCACATAACCCTCAACGTTCGACAAGCCGCAATGGCGACGCGGGAAATTTCGCGCGGGCGGGCCGAATATTTCCCTCGTCAACTGCGCGATTCCCCGCGTCAACTGCGCGGCCGGCCCTGCCCGAGGGCTGTCGGCGCATGAATCTGCCGGTCGATCTTCCCGGACTCGTGATCGCGGCATTGGGCGGCACCGCTGTTGGCGTCGAGCGTCAATGGTCCGGGCACGCCGACGGAGCCGAGGCGCGCTTCGCCGGCGTGCGAACATTCACGCTGCTGGGCGGCTTGGGCGGCCTGGCCGGTTGGTTGTTGAAGTCCGGCTACACGCTCCCTGCTGCAGTGCTCCTGATGGGAGCCGTGGCCATCACCGCCGCCGCCTACGTCGCGCGCATGCGCAACGATGTTGACGGAACGACCGAGGTCGCCGCACTCGTCGTGATTGCGGCGGGCGTGGTGGCCGGTGCCGGCGTGTACCAACTGGCGTCTGGTGTCATCGCTGTCACGACCTTGCTGCTCGTCGAAAAGTCGCGTCTCCATGCGCTGGTCGCACGCATCGACGACATCAGCCTTCGTGCAGCGGTTCGCTTCGCAGTAATGGCGCTGGTCGTGTTGCCACTTCTCCCGGAAGGACCGTTCGGCCCGATGGGTGGTATTCGCCCGCGCGAGTTGTGGGCACTCGTCCTGTTCTTCTCGGGCTTGAGTTTCGTCGGCTACTTGGCACGTCGCATCGCAGGCGCCGGCCGAGGGTATCTGGTCACCGGATTGATTGGCGGTCTTGCTTCGTCGACAAACGTCACGTTCACATTTGCTCGCACCAGTGATCGCGATGAAGCGACGAGCCGCGCCTTGGGGTACGGCGCGATAGCGGCGAACGCGATGCTCTATCCGCGCGTGCTGATCGCGACGGCGGTGCTGAATGCCGCACTGCTGCCGAGGCTCGTGCCCTATCTCACTCTTCCGGCCCTGCTGGCATTCGCCATGACCTGGATCGGGCTTCGGCAATCACACAGGGACGAGGCCGCCGAGCAGCCGATGGACAATCCCCTGCAGTTGTCGGCCGCGCTACAGATGGCGGCGATCTTTCAAGGCGTGCTGATGCTGGTGTGGTTTGCCGGCCGCTACGGTGGAGACCGCGGGATCGTCAGCGTAGCCACGGTGCTCGGTCTGACCGATGTGGATGCCCTCACGATCTCGATGGCTCGACGCGTGGCGTCCGACATCTCACTCGAGACCGCCGCGTTCGCGATCGCGATCGGCGTGCTGTCGAATACCGTGCTGAAGCTGATGGTCGCATTGTTTCTTGGCAGTCCGGGCTTCCGGCGCGTCGCTGGTGCAACCTTGTTCGGAATGGTCGTAGCCGCCGGCGCATCTTTCATGTTCAGGTGAGGGGCGTGTCGGTGCAAGACGACTGACGTTTGTCGGTGCTAAGACCCTGCGGCATGTCGGTGCAAGACGACTGACGCTTGTCGGTGCGAGGACCCTTCGGCGTGTCGGTGCAAGACGACTGACGCTTGTCGGTGCGAGGACCCTGCGGCGTGTCGGTGCAAGACGACTGACGCTTGTCGGTGCTAAGACCCTGCGGCGAGTCGGTGCGAGGGACTTGTCGCTCGCGACCTGAGACCGGGCGTCGGGTATCTCGCTACGCGAAGCTCTCGGCACGCCGGAAAGCACTCGGACGGCTGCGGGCGACCGCTGGACGCTCGGGTCGGCCGCGCGCCTGCGGATGCGC
>DATCXH010000719.1:0-9546 GCA_036565925.1 Vicinamibacterales bacterium | reverse complement strand
ATCGGAACGGCTGCCGAAGAGCAAAAGAGCATCAAGGCTGTCAAAATTGCGCCCGAAATCCTGTCACGGTACGTGGGCTCCTACGATTTCCGGTGGCCCGAAAATCCCACCGTATCGTCTCCATGGCCGGTCACGATCGAGGAGGGCCAGTTGTTCCTCCAGGGAGCACCGCTGATACCGCTGTCAGAAACAGAGTTCGCATGGGCCGCGGGCAATCGACTTCGGTTCTTCAAGGATACGAGCGGGCGCGTGACGCACTTCGTGATCACGCTGGTCGAGGGCGATTTGCTGGTCAAACGCCTTCCTTAGTCATCTCACGCCTGTCGGTGCAAAGGATCTATCGCGTGTCGGTGCCAGGCGACGAGCGTAAGACGCTTTGCACCGGCAAGCGTGAGACGCGCCCGTCCTACGCCTACTCGAGGATCGATGGCAGCGGCTGCGCGCCGCGCGCGGCGACCATATTCCGCATCAGAGCAATCTCCGCGCGCTGACCCTCGTCGATGCTCTTCGCCATCTGCACGAGCTCGCGACGTTCCGAGAGTGCCATCAGTGCGCGCGCCATGATGATGCCGCCTTCGTGGTGTCTGATCATCAGCTGCAGGAAACGGACCTCGGCGTCAACGCCATTCGCCTCTTCCAGGCTGCGAAGTTCGGCCTCGGTCGCCATCCCGTGCATCAGCACTGGGCCATCTGTCGCCGGCGTGCTGTGCACGTGACCTGGCATCCACGCCATCCGTGGCCGTGCCGAGGCCTGCGGCAGTCCCCATTGTTGCAGCCATCCCATGAACATCCCGCGCTGCGTACTTTGGGTCACGATGATGTCGGACGCGAGCGCTCGAATGTCGCGATCGGTGGACTTGTCGCGTACGACGAACGACATGTCCACCGCCTGCGCATGGTGGGTCGCCATGTCCCGGGCAAATCCGGCCTCCGCTGAATCGTCGCGAGGCGTGGCACGCCATGATCCAATCAACACCCCGGCAGCGACACACACCGTGACGGCCAGCAAGCCGACGGCGAGCACCGCCGGCCGACGCACGAGACCGGGCAGGGGCGCCGCCATCACGACCTATACTAGTCGCTTCTGAACTACCACTGGGCGCAGCGCGGGATCGATCCGCTGGGCGTAATTGATCGGGACATCTGATGGCGAAAGTACAGTACGAGGAGAGACAGCGGAAAAAAGCCGCCCAGCGCGCGGCCGCCGAACAGAGGGCGCGTCGCACATCCCTCATCTCGCGCGGCGTCGTAATCGTTCTGGTCGTGGCCGTCGCGGCGGTCGCGTATTCGACGTACTCGAAGCGCCAGCTGCTCCAGGCAGTGAAGACAGCGAGTTACCCTGCCGGCCAGCACGTCGCCGGTTCGATCCTCTACGCTGAGAACCCACCGATCGGCGGACAGCACAACGTCGTCTGGCAGAACTGCGGCATCTATGACGCGCCGATTCACAACGAGCACGCGGTGCACTCGCTGGAACACGGCGCGATCTGGATCACGTATCGCCCGGACCTCGCGGCCGACCAGGTCCAGAAGCTGAGGGCGCTGGC
Organism: Vicinamibacterales bacterium; assembly: GCA_036565925.1. Taxonomy (GTDB): domain Bacteria; phylum Acidobacteriota; class Vicinamibacteria; order Vicinamibacterales; family UBA2999; genus Gp6-AA40. The sequence goes on along the minus strand of DATCXH010000719.1, from coordinate 7,999 downwards.
AGCGGACGATTATCTGCTGCTCAGCCCCTACCCCGGCCTCCCATACCCGATTGTCGCGAGCGCATGGAATCACCAGTTGACCTTCGAGCGCGCCGATGACCCAGGACTGCCAGCGTTCATCGCGAGGTACAAGAACAACCCCGAGACGACACCGGAGTTCGGCGCGCCGTGCGCCGGCGGCACCCGCGCACTCGCAACGATGGACTCGCTCACGACCAGCCCAGGGCCGATGACCCGTTAGAATCTCAGGCTTCAGGCGGGTCTGAAGACCCGCCTCTACGGACACTTGTTCGATGAAGACCCGCCGCTACGGATGTCCCGCGTCTACGGCTTCTTAGTGGCCCGTTCGAAGCGCGATGTCTCGATGTAGTTGCGAATCGCTGTATTACCTTCGTGGCAGGCGTATTCGTACATCTTGTAGTCGTTATCGAGCTTCATCGGAAACGCCGCCGACCACTTCCCCGTCGTCAGGATCTCGGGGTCCTCGACGGTCATCTGATACTCGATCGTGTCGTCGGCGGTGCGCGTGAAGCGTTCCGTGAATCGGAGATTCTCGGACGCCGGCGTCAGCGGGGGCGATCCCGGAACGCCGAGATTGGTCATCGCCGGCTTCCCATTGAAGTTCGTCGTCTCGACGACCAGCGTGTTGCCTTCCCAGCGACCACGTGATTCCCCCAGATACTGTCGGATCCTTCCGTCGAGTGGCCGGCGCTTTGTGGTCGGGATGATGCGGGTCTCGTGCGCCATCTCGAGAACGATGACCACGTAGCCGGGGAACTGCAGGATGCGGATGCCGTTGTTGTAATTGCGCGGCAGCATCGAGACAGGAAGACCGCGAGTGATGCAGCGATCCCACGTGTCGAAGTCTTCAGGGCTGTCGAAGACCGTTTGCCCAGGCTTGTAGCTTCCGCGCATCTGCGCATACAGCTCTTTGCCCCTCGGTGTGAGTTCGGGAAAGCGCCCGTCCGGGGGATCGACGAGCAGCGAGGTCAGCCGCGTTGCCGCGCCAGCATCGGCCTGCGGAATCGCGCCAGACAGGAAGCGTTCGTTGCGGGCTTCCGCGCTCTTCTGCGCCGCAGCAAACTCTTCATCGGTCATGAAGCGGCGATCGCCGTACTTTTCAGGACGCTGAAACGGCGTGCTGATCAAATGGTTGAGCGGCCAGGTACCGCGGAGATCGGGCTCCCCCCACGATGTCATCGGCGACTTGTAGGGGCGCTGGGTTTGGGCGATGGCTGTTGCACCTGTGCAGCAGACGATCAACGCGATCAGAGTCCGTCGGGCGATCACGCGGCGATAATAGCATCCGCATGACGAAGATCCTGATCGCGCTCGCGCTCGCGTCGGTCTTGTTACAGAACGCAGATTCGCCTGAGGCGCACGTCGCGCGCGCGAAGACGGCCGCCGGCAACGACTACCAGAACCTGTTCAACTTTCTGTGCGCGACACCGACGCCGCGAGGTGGTCCGCCTCCGCCACAGGCTACAGCGGACAAGCCGGCCGCGACTTCGGCCAGGCCGGCTTGGTACGCAGAACCTGTGAAGGTGTTCGATAACCTCTACTTCGTCGGGCAAACCGAATACTCCGCATGGGCGGTGACGACGACGGAGGGGATCGTTGTGATCGATACGCTCTTCGACTACTCCGTCGAAGAGGAAGTCGTTGGCGGCTTGAAGAAGCTGGCGCTCGATCCCGCGACAATCCGCTACGTCATCGTCACACATCCCCATCCCGATCACCACGGCGGCGCGAAGTTCCTGCAGGATCACTACAAGACACGCGTCGTAATGTCGGCCCCCGACTGGGACGTGATCGCTCGCCTCAATGGGACCAAGCCCGCGCGCGACATGGTCGCGAGCGACGGCCAGACGCTCACACTCGGCGACACGACGATCACGCTGTACATCACCCCCGGCCACACCCCGGGCACGCTCTCGGTCCTCATACCGGTGCGAGAAAACGGCTCGCGACATCTTGCGGCACTGTGGGGTGGCACGGGTCTCAACGCGGACCGTGCATCACTCGAGGCGTACGTGCGCTCGACGCAGCGGTTCGACGAGATCGTGCAAAAGGCCGGCGCCGACATCATCCTCTCCAACCACACCGATTGGGACGGCTCCAAGGTCAATCTGCCCCAGCTGACCAAGCGTGAGCCCGACACGCCGAATCCGTACGTCGTCGGCACTCCGGCGGTTCGGAGGTATCTGGAAGTCGCGAAGGAATGCGCGACCGCGCGCGTGTTGCGTCTGAAGTGACGCGACTCTACGCCGATCAGCAACCACTGGCGCCGCTTCCGCGCGAAGCGCCGCAAGCTCACCACGAAGTTTCTCTAACTCGTCCTCTAGTTGACGAACCAGGACACCGCCGGATCGAGTGCCTCTCGCGTGTACTCCTCTTCCTTCAACCGTGCGCGCTGTCCGTTCTTCGTGACCAAGACGGCCGAGTTCGGAACCAGTTCGAGGGCCTTGCGCGCTTGCAGCAGCTGATTCGGCGCACCCTCGTCTGCGTCAGCGCGGGCCGATTCGTAGGTTGAGTAGTGCGTGAAGTAGAAGAGCGTGCCGCGAATGGTCAGCGCTCTGCTACCGCCCGCGGATCCCTCTTTTGCGCTGTACAGGACCACGTGAGAACTCGGATCGACGACCGCGTAGTTTGGCTCCGCGGTCACCATGAGCCAGAAGGTCTGATACGGCGTCGTCAGGTTTACCGGGACTGGATGCCCGCCTTCGACGTTATCTCGCCGAGATTCGAGGCCCTGCCGTCGATTGAGACGGCCCACAATACGTAAGTCAGAAAATCGTTGCCCAGCCGCTGCGCGGGCTTCAGCCCCGAGATCCCGCCGCGATTGATATCCAGTTCGACGAAGCCAGGACGGCTTCCGATCTTCAGCTTGATCCGCGCGTCCGGCGCCAATCGGGTGCCGCATCTGCACCTCGATGGAGTCTTCGAGATGTCGATAGCTCAAGATCTGCCGTTCGGCTCGTTGAGGTCGATCGCCTTGAGTTGCGCCGCTCTCGGCACCGGCGCGTTGTCCGTCGCAGCCCATGCTGTGCTCGACACCAGGCAATCGTCGACCACACGATCAGAACAGCGGCCAATCGAGCCAGCGTGCAAAAAGTCGAACAGGGCACTCGATCAGTTATCGGCTGAGGTGCGGTCGCACGAAGCCGGCCGAGTACTTAGCGGGTTGCGTTTCTCTCCTGCTCGCGGGCTCCGCGCAGGATGGCGGGCAGTCCGTAGTTGCCCTCGTGGCACGCGTATTCGAACATCTTCTCGCCGGTCATCTTGAGCGGAATCATCATCGTCCACGGACGCGACCACAGCGTCGGGTCGTCGAAGGTCACGTAGTACTCGAGCGTATCCGCCGACACGCGGCGGAACTTCTCGATCGTGTGCATTCGGTCGGTGGTCGCTCCGACTCGCGCTGCGTTGGGCACGTAGTTGGTGGTGTCCACGACCAGTGTGTCGCCTTCCCATCGCGCACGCGAGTCACCGTGGTACTGCTTGATTACCGGTGAGAGGTGCGGTGAGGTTGAATCGGTCGAGAAGATGCGCGCGTCGTGAATCATCTCGCTGCGGAGGGCGACGACTCCGGGACCCTGCGTGATCTCGAAGTAACTCTGATAGCCGGCGCGAATGTTGGGCGTGCCGTAGCTGACACAGCGAGTCCCGAGCGACAAGTCCTTCGCGCTATCAGCCGGCCCTCGTGACTGCTGCACCGCAGCCTGCGCGCGTGCACGTTCGGCTGCGCCCGGCGCTGCCGGCGGAATGCGGCCGTCTGGCGGATCGATGATCAACGAGGTACGGTTATCCCACACGCGATCGGATAACCATGTCTGGTCGTAGTTGCCCACCTGCGTATCAGAGGAGCGGAACTTCGTCTTGCCATCGAGCGCTGCGGTAATGAGCTCGTCGGCAAAGAACGCGTCGCCGCCGTCCATCATCGCTGCCGCCTTCTTCTTCAGATCGGCGAGCTCGGCGTCGGTCATCGTGGCGCGTATGCCGAACTGCTTCGGCCGCTCCATCGGCGTCATGCCGTTGTTGGCCCACACGCCCTGGAAGTCGGGACGACCGTCTGGCGTGCGCGGCACCGTCCACGCCTGCCTTGCCGAAGCTTGCGAAGGCGGGGTCGACTGGCCAGTCACGACCGCGACTGAAAGCGCGAGGCCGATGAAGTTGCAGATCATCGTTCGTCGAGGCATGTCCGTCTCCTGCGCCGATACCTTACGACACCGCGAGACGTTGAGGCAGCGGAAATTGTCAGCAATTGCTTTTGCTCATCGCCACTCCGATGGGCCGTACCCGTCCATCGTTTCCGCGTCGTCCCATCGTGCACGGCGCCGGGAGCGACGACGCGCCTGCACGATCGCAGCGACGATCGCGAGTATGACGATCGCTCCCCAAATCGCGCCCTCGCCCGTGAGGGCTGACACCCACATCGTCCAACGGCGATAGCCGCGCCATGCGCCCTCGGCAGCCTCGTCGGGGGTTTCGTGTGTTTCCTGTTCGAACGCGACCGCGAAGGGCACGCCCGAGGCGACGCGGCTGGCGATCCGAGCGGGGGCCGTCCGTCCGTGGCGGCGTTCGATGTCGGCAACGAGCGCGGCCGATAAGCCGTAGGCCTGCGCGGCGGCTGGCTGCGAGGCCGAGGCGAAGAGCCGGGTGAGGTCGGCCGTTGCGGGGTTGCCGGTCATCTCGAGCAACAAACGCAGACGGCCGGCCGCGTCCCACCCGCGATCCACCGACATCGCCACGCCCTCGTGCAGCCAGCGCGGCAGCGGTCGGCCGCCAGCGCGTGCCGTGAGCGCGAGATGCGTCACCTCATGCCGGAAGACCGACTCGAGCGAGTCGTAGGGATAGGCCAGCACGCGCTCATGGAAGATGACAATCTGTGCCGGCTCGAGCGCCAGGCCGACGACCCACGACGGTACGTCGCGCCCACGCTCGTCGTCATTGGCCAGCAAGACTACTTCGAGACGAGGCGGCATATCGAGTCCGTGCTCCGCGAGATCGGCCCCGAGGCGGCTCAGGTCGATGGCGCGGACTCTCGATACGATCGCGGGCGGGGATGCGGAGTCGAAAACGAGGACCGTGTCAGCTTGGGCATTACTCGAAAAGAGCGATGCCAGCACGGTGAGGACGATCGCCGCTCTCCGAGACCACACGCCTCAAGGTTACCTCCCGGCCGCGCCGAATATCACTCAGCGGCACCCTCGAAGCGGTGCTGCGTGCCAGGCAGCCCCGCGGACCGCCTGGCATCGATCGGTCACTTGCGCCCGATGAACTTCCGCAGTTCAGCGACGGGCACCGCACCGCGGCCGTGAATCGGCGCGATGGTGGCGACGTTCAGCTTCAACTGCTGCATCGAGTCGTACAGCGCCACGGCATTCGGCGGCGGTGTAGCCGGGGGCGGCGCATCGGGCGGCCCCGGGCTGAACGCGTCGCCTTCGATCAGGATCCGCTGACGGGGCAGATAGATCAGCGTGTACTCGTTGGTGTGCGTGTCGCCTTTGGTGGCGTATACCTGGATCGTCTGCTTGCCATCGCTGATCTCGTACTTGTCCGATACGCCCTGAAGCATCGGCATCCGCTGGTTCTTGGCCTGCATGTCGGGGCTGATGGTCGCCGGCGCCATCAAGGTCTTCTCGAAGTAGGGCACGTTCGACTGATGGGTGACGATTGTCGCGCCCTCGGCGGCGTAGGTGCGCAATCCGCCGGTGTGATCGAAGTGGTGATGGGTGGTCAGCACGTAGCGAACCGGCTTGTCCGGCACGAGCTTCTTCACCTCGGCCAGCACCGCCAACGATCGCTGCTCGTCGAGCGGGGCCTCGGCCACGGCGACGTACTCATCGAAGGCGACAATCACGCTGTGATGCGAGCCGCCGGTGATGTGCCACACCCCGGGCGCGAGTTGGGTGCTCATCGTCTGCACGGGCGGGACTGTCGCGGCGGCCACGTTCTCGGGCACGGTCAGGTCGAGCGCGGCGTTCGGCATGACGGCGTTGATCGTCAGGTCCCACAGCGGAAAGCCGCCCTGCTCGATGAGGATCTTCCCCGGAAACTGGATGCCGCCGAAATCGCGATACTCCGAGTAGGTGGCGACGATGTCGGTGTCGCCGAGCACGGGATTGGGGATCTGGGTGGCGACGCGAGTCACGTGGTTCGCCTGGTCGATGGTGCCATCGACCTTGTACTTGCCGAGGGCGGTGAACGAGATCCTGCTGGATCCTTCGTCCTCGGTCAGCATCGCGTCCGATGCGGCGGCCGCTGCTTTGAGAAACCCGTGCGGTGTCAGCCAGATGTGCAGCTGGCGCTCCTCGGCCGCGGCCGGTTGCGGCACCGGACCGTTGGCACCCACGTTCCACGCCTTGTCGCCATTGACCTGTGCGTTCTGCTGTTGTCCGCCGAACACCGCCTGCGCGAAGTTCAGCTCGTCGCGCGCGGAGCGCTGCTCGTAGTTGATGGTCTTCGTGTAGGACGCCAGGTCGCGGCGCGGCCACTCCTCTCCAGCGGTCAGCGCCTGACCGAAGAACGCGTTCATGCCGGTGCCGGAGTACTGAATCGACGTCACGTTGCCCATTGCCGACTGGGCGTCACGCACGACCGACGCCGCGTCTTTCGAACCGCCGCAACCGGCTACTGCGACGGCCAGCGCGGGGGCCAGCCACCATCTCGTTGTCATGAGACCTCCTCTCGAGGAACCGGAGGATTAGAGCACAGGCACGCGGACATTCTTCATCCGGCAAAACAATGAGATCCGCAGCGGCGGACCCGGTGCCGCGGGCTGCCTGTTAGAATCCGGCGGGTCGGGAGCACACGGGATGGACATCAGACGGGGTCTGGTTTTCAGTGGGATCGTGAGCGCGGTTATCGGCTCACTCCTTGTGCACGCCGGGAGCGGGCAGGCACGAGTCGCCCAGACACGGAGCGCAGGCGAAGACCGCGACTGGCCGACCTACAACCGTGACCTTGCGGGCACGCGATATTCGCGGCTCACCCAGATCAACACCTCCAACGTCTCGACGCTCGTGCAGGCATGGTCGTATCGATTACGTCCCGAGCCTGGCCAAGCGGTTCCCGCGATCGACAAACCGGCAAGCTCCTTCGAGATGTTTCAGCAGGTCACGCCCATCGTCGTGAACGGCGTGATGTATCTTCCGTCGGGTAATCGCGTCGTCGCGCTCGAGCCCGAAACCGGCAAGGAGATCTGGCGTTACGAACTGCCGGAAGGGCTCGCGTCGTTCCGCGGCGTCGCGTACTGGCCCGGCGACTCCAAGCTGCCTGCGCGCATCTTCTTCACCAGCTTGCGAAAGCTGATCGCGCTGCGCGCCGATACCGGCGCGCTGGCGCGCGATTTCGCTGACGACGGCGTCCTCGATCTCGAGATCCCGTACGCGGGGGTCCCGGTGATTTACCGCAACGTCATCCTCATGGGTTCGAACTTCTTCGGGCCCGGCGAGCGTCACATCGGACCGCATCTGACGACGAGCCGAGGAGAGAAAGGCGATGTGCACGCCTACGACGCGCGCACCGGCAAGAAGGTGTGGGACTTTCACACCATTCCGCGGCCCGGCGAAGTTGGTCTCGACAGCTGGGGCAACAACAGCTGGAAGGATCGCACCGGCAACAATGTCTGGTCGTTCACGCTGACGGTGGATGAGCAGCGCGGGATCGTCTACATGCCGGTCAGCGGTCCGGGCATGAACTACTACGGTGGCGATCGGCCCGGCAACAATCTGTTCAGCAATGCGACGGTCGCACTCGACGCGCTCACCGGGAAACTCATCTGGCACTTCCAGAACATCCGTCACGAAATCTGGGACTACAACCTCCCGCCCGCGCCGGGGCTCATCGACATCAAGAAAGACGGCAAGACGATTCCAGCGATCGCCCAGGTCGGCAAGTCGGCCTTCATGTTCATTCTGAATCGCGAGACCGGCATGCCGATCTACGGCGTCGATGAACGTCCGCAGGCAAAGGCCGATGTGCCCGGCGAGTGGTA
>DATCXH010000791.1:0-3045 GCA_036565925.1 Vicinamibacterales bacterium | reverse complement strand
GACCACTCGCGCCACTTCGTGATGTTCGACCAGCCGGTCGCGTTCGATGACGTACGGTTCGCTGCGATCCGGCGTCGGACGTCCGAGCTCGCGCATGGTCATTAGACGGATACGTTAGCCACCGTCCGGGTAGCCGGCGTTGTTGCGCATAAGGGGGTCGCGGAAGTGAGCCACAGGGCAAACCTGTGGCTCACTTCTCTCGAAGGCTCAATGGGCTGCGAGCGCTAGAAGCGGGGACGAACGCAAGTTCGCTCGGAGCGGCTGGCTGGCTGGACTATTCGACATTGCTCGAATCGATCGCTGCGCTACTGCACGCGGGCAACAGATGGGGGAAGGTGATCGCCCGAGTTAGTCAGCCAGTAGCGCAGTCTTAGGGTCTACTCGGGCGGCACGGACCGCCGGAATACCGCTCGCAACCACCGCCACTCCGACGAGAACGACGGCAACGACTGCGAAGACGACGGGGTCGTGCGGCGATTGCCGGAAGAGGAGTGGACCGATCCACCGTCCCGCCCAAGCCGCCACGATCATGCCTACGAGCAACCCAGCAAGCGCGACACGAATACCGTCCATTACTACGAGGTGTACGACTCCGGTACGCGACGCGCCAAGTGCGAGACGCACACCCAGCTCGTGGTGGCGTTGCACGACGTTGTACGCGATGACGCTGTAAACGCCGATGGCGGCAAGCACCAGCGCGAGCGCACCAAAGCTCGTGAATAGCGTCGTGCCAACGATCCACGAACGCAGCGTCGCGTCGACGATGTCGCCAAGTGGCGTGGTGGTTATGAACGACGTCCCTGGCATTTCGCGCTGAAGCCGCTGCCGCACCTGCTCGGCGATTCTGGCAGGAGTCCCTCGCGTGCGCACGAAAAGCCCGCCGTCTTGCGGCTGCCACTGCGCCGCCGGCATGTAGTAGAAGTACAGCTTCGGCTCGACGTCGATGGACTGCGAATGAATGTCCTCAGCGACGCCAACAACGTAGCGGCACTGCACGGTATCGACCAGGCCGACGCGAATACACTTGCCGATAGGATCTTCGCCCGGCCACAGGACCTTCGCCATGGACTCACCGACGACCAGGACGGGCCGCGCCCCATTGATGTCCGTCGGCTCAATGGCACGTCCGCGCACGATCCGCGTTCCCATGGTCTTGAAGTAATCCGCCGATACGGCGTTGAAATCAAATTCTCCAAGCGCAGAAGTCGAGTCGATGCCACTGACGAAGATCGGCCACGAGGACATGCCCGCAAAGGGCACTGACTCTCGAAGCGATGCGAACCTGACCCCAGGGACGCCTTTTGCCGATTCGAGGAGCCTGAGCCGGAGTGCAGCCGTGGCAGCGCTATCCAGCTTGACGTCGCGCATGTTGAGCGCGACGACGAGCACGGAGTCGGGGTCGAATCCCAGCCGGACGTGGCGCACGTTCTGTAAGCTCTGAACGAAGAGTCCAGTACCCACAAGGAGTAGTGTGGACAGTGCGCACTGGATGAGAACGAGCGCGCTTCGTAACCGGCGCCGCTGATAGGTGCCTTCGCGCGCGCCCGTCTTGAGGTCACCCGTGAGGTCGGTTCGGCCAACTTGCATCAACGGGGCGAGTCCGACCAGCACTCCGATACCGAGCGCCATCGCGCCGATGAACACGAGGGTCCGGGAATCCGTCATTACGGACACGCGCTCTGCGCCCGGAAGAAAAAGCGTGGCCAGGACGCTACCTCCCCACATGGCGATCACTAGCCCAGCGCCGCCGCCAAGAAGCGCAAGGAGGATGCCTTCAGTGAGCAGCTGGCCGAACAGTCGCGCGCGACTGACGCCGAGCGCGACGCGTACGGCGATTTCACGTCGGTGGCGGATGGCGCGGGCGAGAAGCAAATTGGCGACGTTCGCACAGGCGATGAGCAGGACGAGCACCGTGACGCCACTGAGCCAGGTCGCGGCACGAGTGACGCTCGACGGCTGCGGCCCGCGCTCCGCCAAAATCGACGCAGCGACCGCGCGCGGACGAAGGACGTCGAGCGGCGTCGATCCTTGTACCTGGTAGCTCCTCCGTAGCGCGTTCGTGAGATCGGCGCTCGCCGCAGCGATGCTGACGTGCGGCTTGCGTCGCACGATCATGCCCAATCCAAACGCGGTCCCGTATGACGTCGCCCAGTCAGGGTGGCCGCGGCTCGCGGCGTAGGTCGCGACGGGCACGAACACCGCCGGCGGTTGATACGGCCATAGCCCAACGAGGCCATCGGGCGCCACGCCGATGATCGTGTACGTGACCGCGTCGATCTGGAGTCTCGAGCCCAGCACGTCGGTGCGCGAGCCAAATTCCGTCTCCCACATCCTGTGGCTCAGTACCGCAACGGGCGCAGGAGTGGGTGGGGCGTCTTCACTCGCGGTGAAGTAGCGCCCGATGACGGGAGGCGCATCAAAGAATCTGAAGAAATCAGCACTGACAACGGCAACATTGCGAACCCGCGTCTCGTTCCCGACACCGATCGCCAGTGATCTGAGCGCGACGCCGGCCGTGTGGGAGAATGACGTCGTCCATCTGGCGAGATCGACGTAGCGCGCGTAAATGCCGCCGGTTTCACTTTCCTTGCCGTGCGCTGTTCGATAGAGATACACGCGATGGACCATCGCCGGCTCGATCATGCGCGCCGGCGGCCGGAATAGCAGGCGATCGACGAGCGAGAACATCGCGCCGTTCGCGCCGATTCCGAGTGCGAGCGTAAGCGTCACGCCGACCGTGAAGATCGGATTGCGCCGAAGATCGCGAAAGGTGTACCTCGCATCCTGCCAGAGTGCTTCGAGCGATGGCCATAGCCAGACGGCACGTGCTTCCTCACGCATGAGCGTGTCGTTGCCCATGATACGGCGGGCCTCGACTCGCGCATCCGCTGGCGACATCCCGCGTGCAATCAAATCGCGCTCGATCAGGTCCCGGTGGTGTGCCATCTCCTCCACCAGATCAGCCTGGCGAGCAGAGAGTCGGCGCCAGTGGGCGAGGCGGCGGAGTAGGCGCATGGACTGATCCTCAGGCGAGTTCCAACACGA
>DATCXH010000392.1:0-16187 GCA_036565925.1 Vicinamibacterales bacterium | reverse complement strand
GGGTCTTCAGACCCGCCTGTCACAAAGAAGGCCAGTTCCTGAACGTCGGCATTGCTGCGCTTGGTCAGACGCGCGGCGATCGAGGCTTTGCCGATGCGACCCTGGTCGGCCAGATACTCGCACGCCGTGGTGACGCCATTGATGTTGAACTGACGCGAGAAGTACGTCTCGATCTCAGTAGCCGATCGCGCCTCTCCAGCATCTTCCAGATACTCCACGACCGGCGCGAAGAGCAGATCCGCGCGCTCGGCGACGTAGGCATCAACCGCGTCGAGGGCGGAATGCACAGCGCGGGTGGTCTTCTTGCCATTGAGCATCTCGGTGTAGATCGCGTTGAAGAACTGCGGATTCAACTTCGCGGCCTGCGGCACGACCTCGCGATCGGCGAGCAGACCGCGGCTGATGATCTCGATCTGCGCAAGCGGCGTCGCCGCGTAGAGGATCCACAACGCGGTGTAGTCGAGATCCGCACGCGTGACGAACCACTTGTGCGCCTTGTGAATGCAGGCCAGCGCACCGGTGCCACAGTTGAGCAGCTGAAACTGCGTGTCGCGGTCGCCGATCGCGCTCAGGTGCCCGCACAGCTGTTCGATCGACGGATCGTGCGTATACAGCAGCCGTCCCTTGGCGAGAAACGAGTGCGTGAACGAGTTGGTGACCGAGCCTTCCACGGTCTGCCGGAACTTCGCACGTGGCATGAGCAGCGCGTGAACGTTCACCCCGTCGGCGTACAAGGCGATGTCACTGGCCTCCACCTTCTTGTCGTCAATGGTGACGAGCACGAGGTCGATGTCGGACTTTGCCCAGACGGTGTCATGCGACAAACTGCCGCAGAGGATCGCGGCCAGGATCGAGCGATCGTGTTTGATCTGTTCGACGAGGTCGTCGAGCGCTGCGGAAAATTTCTGCTGAACTGTTCCGCTCATGGACTGACAGGATAGCGTAGGTGTCCCGCTTACGCGGGACCGTCAATCCGCCGATAATCCCGTCGATGCCTGATTGCCGGAACTGCGGTGCGCCGCTGCGGATCATCCGCGACAAGGGACTGCTGGTCTGCGAGCACTGCGGCAGTGAGCAAGAGGCGCCGGCGATTCCCGAGGAGATCCAACTCCTCGAGGAAACTACGCAGGCGTGCCCGCTCTGCTCGACACCGTTGTCGAAGAGCCGGCTGCACGGGCAGCCCCTTCTGTGCTGTCCCGCATGCGGCGGTCTGCTGATCGGCATGAATGTGTTCACGACGATCATCGATGCGGTGCGAGCCTACGACGTCGGCCCATTTCGGATGTCGGCACCCTCCCGTCAGACGCCGGGCGAGCGCACGCTGAACTGCCCGTCGTGCGCACAGCCTCTCGAGAGCCACCGCTATTCGGGGCCGGGGAATGTCGTGATCGAGACCTGCAGCCGGTGTCTCGTGAACTGGCTGGACCAGGGCGAGCTGCGGCGCATAGCGCTCGCCCCGGATAGACAACGATAGTCCTTGGTACTTGGTTCTTCGTCCTTGGTCCGTCCCTGGTCCTTGGTCCGTCCTTGGTCCTTGGTCCGTCCTTGGTCCTTGGTCCGTCCTTGGTCCTGGGTCCTTGGTCCCAAAACTAAGGAGCACGGACGGACTAAGCACGATGGACGGACTAAGTACCAAGGACCAGGAACGAAGGACTCCTAGTCCGCAACCGCCTGCGCCACGAGATCTTCGAAGTCGCGCTGAATTTCACCATTCGAGGTCTGCACCATCAGCACGGCCGTCAGCTCCTCCTTCGGATCGACGAAGAAGTGCGTCCCCTGCGCGCCGGTCCACCCAAACGTGCCGTCCGAGAGCATCGTCCCGCGCGCCGCGTGATTGGTGACGACCCGCACGCTGAGGCCGTAGCCTTCACCCGCAGGACGGCCTGGCAGTGTATCTGGGACGTGCGCTGCCGACATCATCTCCACCGTCTTGCGACTGAGCAGCCGCTTGCCGTTCATTTCACCGCCACCGGCGAGCATGATCCCGAGCGGTAGATAGTCCTCCGCCGTGCTGTACAAACCGCCCGAGCCGCGGAAGTAGACGTTGCGCGACATCGTGTCGTTGGGCATCACCTGTTTAGTGAGCCCTGCAGGCGTACGCGAGTAGACAGTCGCCACGCGCGGCATCTGCGCATCCGTCGGCCAGAAGGTGATGTCTTTCATGCCGAGCGGATCGAAGATGCGCGTGCGGAAAAAGCGATCGAGCGGCATGCCTGACGCGATCTCGATGATGCGGCCGAGCGTTTCGAAGCCGGCACCGGGGCTGTAGGTCCACCGCGACCCGGGCTGGAATTCCAGCGCGGTACCGCCAAGGCGCGGGATGTACTGTGCGAGTGTCTCACCGTCCTTGCGCGCGACCTTGTCGATATCGCTGTTGCTCATCGGACCGCTGCCCAGTCCGGAGACATGCGTCAGCAGGTCCTTGATCGTGATCTCGCGCTGCGCGGGAACCGTGTAGAACTGCGGCCCCGCCGAAGGTGCACCAGCCGCGCCGGCCCCGCGTCCGGCAGTCGCCGTCTGCGCAACCGCGACCTTCATGTTGCGGAACTCGGGAATGTAGCGCGAGACCGGGTCGTTGATCCGCAACTTGCCTTCCTCGACCATCATCATGATGCCGACGCCAACGACCGGCTTGGTCATCGACGCGATGCGAAACATGCTCGATGAGGACATCGGCTGCTTCGTGTCGAGGTCCATCACCCCCTGCACGTTCACATACGCGACGCGTCCCTTACGCGCGACCGCGACGACGGCGCCCGCCAGATCGCCCGCGGCGATGCGACGCTGAATCATCTGCGCCACGCGCTGCAGACGCTCGGAGGAGAGACCAACTTCTTCAGGCTTCCCGACGGTGGTTGCGGTGGCGACCGGCAATGCGAGGAAGACAAAGAGCGCGAGACTGGCGATCGCGGTTCTCATCACGGCCTCCCAGAGAAAGACGGGAGGATTATAGGCCCTTGACGGACCCTGCACTACGACACACAGAGGGACCGAGCCACAGGGGAGTTACAACCGTGGACCTGCCGGGGCGCGGCGCCGTCGCACGACGACTCACGCGTTCCGGAAAGCGACTGGAGCGATTCATCGACGCGAGTTCGTTCTGCGCGATCCGTGACGTACCAAGTTAGCAATGTTGGTGCATGCCGCGATGGCTGTCGATGACATTGCCCCTACTCGCGGCGGGAGCGAACGGGTACGAGCGGCAGGAGCTTCCCGACCTGCGGAGTCGGCGACGCGAACCGGTAGGTTCACGGTTGTGACTACCTGCGAAGAACCTCTTCAAAGAACTGCAGGGCCCTCGGGTCCCCCGACTGTCCGAGCCAGAACATCGCCTGACGACGGACTTCGGGGTTGCGGTTGTTACGGGCGACGTCGATCATCTTCGGCACGCCCTCGTCCTTCGGCATCTGGCTCAGCGCGAAGACCGCCTTTTTCTTGACCTCCGTGTCGGGGTCGTTGTCGATCGCATTCGAGACGGCGTCCATCGCCTTCGCGCCCGCGCGCTGGGCGACCCAGAACAGCACATCGCCGCGCAGGCGCGCGTCCTTCCCCGTGCGGGCCAGCGACAACAGACGATCGAGTGCCGGCGGATCCGCATGAAGTGCGATGGCGACAACGGCCTGATTCTGCAGACGACGACCCGAGTCGCCGGTGACGAAGCGTGTCAGCCAGTCGAGACTGCTGGCAGCAGAGACGCCACTCAACCACCTGACCGTGAGGCCGCCGGCATCGAGCGGACATTCGGGTGACGACAACTGGATGCGATCAACGCGGTGATCAGCAAGTCGATAGAGCACGTACAGCGTGTCCGATCCTTCGAGCTTCACCGTCCTGGCCTGAGCGGAGTCGAGGGGTCCGACGCGGCGTACGAACCCATCCCGGCTCGACCAGCAGCCGTTATCTCCACCGCGTGGATTCGTTGGCACCGCGTACCCGACCCACATCGGATCGGTCGCGCGGGCGACGAGGGCATCGAGCTCGCGATCGAGCGGTCCTGTCAATGCACGCGCATCGAGCGCGCCGTTCTCTACCGATGGCGTCTGAGCAGCTGCGGTATTGGCCGCGACCAGTATCGAGAGGGCCGAGAGGGTGACGACACAGAGAGCCTTCATCACTACCTCACTTCAGCAGCTCGAGCATGTATTCCTTGGCTTCCGGCGCGTCCATGAACGTCAGCTTCTCGACGATCCGGCGCTTCAGCTCCCGGTCGCTCTCCTTTCTGGCGAGCGCGACGAGGGCGCTGGCATTCCCCGAAAAGAACAGGCCATCGAGTGCCGCGCGCTTCACGCCCGGATCGGTCTGACGGTTGTAAATGTTGACGAGCGTCTCGCCGTTCCGCCCACCGCCGACCATTCCCAACTGCTGAATCGCCCGGCGGCGTAGATCCATGTTCGCGTCGGAGTTCGCGACCTCGGTGAGATGTGGGGCATCGCCGGCCATCATCATGCCCTGCAGTATCTGCTGCCTCACCTCGACAGAGGACTCCTTCTGATAGAGCTGCCACAACTCGTCACGAGCGCCCATCATCCCGAGCGAACGGACTGCCTCCGATCGCAGCTCTGGTGATTTCTCGTTGGTGGCGGCCGCCAGCACGCGCTGCCGGTCGCCAGCCATTCCGAACGAGCGCAAGATCTGACGCTTCACGTCGACGTCCGTCGCCGCACCATAGATGTCGGCAAGCAGCTGCCGGTTTGCCGCGTCGCCATTCATGCCGAGGTATTGAATCGCCTTACGTTGCAGATCGGGGTTTGAGTTACCCTTGGCGACGCCAGCCAACACCTGCTGAGCGCGGCTCGAACCGCTCTGCGCCAGCACGAACAGCGCGCGCTCCTTCAGCCGTGGCGACGAGGTTCCCTGCAGGATCTTCTCGAGCAGCGGCACGCCCTGCGCCGGGTCCATCTGTTGGAGCCCCTGAATCGCCAGCAGCTTCAGGTCATCGTCATTCTGCTGATCCGGGGAGACGGGCTGGCCGGCTCGCTGGCGCATGGAAATTTCCAGCGCTCGCGCATCGTTCAGCCATCGGCTCATCGGATAGTTCTTGAGCAGCTCGGCGACAGTCGTCAGCGCTTCGGCCTGACGGTTCAACTTGTCCAGCGAATAGGCCTGCCAGTACAGCGCGGCATCCGCGCGCGGGAAGTTCGCGTTCGCAAGCGCGCGAAACTGCTCGAAGGCGCGCGACCACTCGGCCCGCTCGATCGAGCGCTGCGCCCGCTCGTAGGCTCCCTCTGCCCGCTCCTGCGCGCTGCGCTCCCTCTCGCGCTCGCGCGACGCCTGCTCCCGATCGCGAGTCGCCTGCTCACGATCGCGCGCGGCTTGCTCGCGGTCACGCGCGGCGGCCTGTTCCGCCTCTAGCCTGGCAAGGCGATCGTCCTGCCCCCCTGCCGCGGGAGCCGCGACCACCAAGGCCAGCGCAAGGCACGCGATCGTCGGTCCAATGGTTGCTCTCATTTGCGCTCCTACCATGTGGGTCTGGCGCGCCGTTCGCGCGCCTGCATCGCCGCCGTCATCACACGCAACCTGAAAATCAGATCCTGATCGGTGATGCGGGCTCGTACTTCCGACAAACCGTTGGACGACTCAACGTCAGGTCCGTTAGCGATCTCCACCAGCACACGCTCGACATCCTCGAGCAGGTCGCGCGTGTCGCGATCGCCTATCTGTTCCGCGGACCGTCGATACAGTCGTCCGGCGGCAACCAGATCGGCTGCGCGCTCACGATCGCTGGCCAGCAGCACGGGCGCTGAGTCGTCGCCATTGACCAGTTCAACGAGCACACGCTGCGACCGCTCGAGGTGCTCTTCGACCTCGCGGCGCAGCATGCGCTCGCTCAGCTCGCGCGTGCCAATGCTCTCGGCGATCTTCGGCGTTGTTGTCGGCGTATCCCACACGCGGCCGAGTGCGAACGAACCGACAGCCAGCGCCGCAACGCTCGCTGCAAGCGCCCACCTCGGGAATTCGAAGGACCATGGCGTATCCGCCTTCCGGCCAATCTCCTCGTTGGTCCGGCTCAAGCCGGACACAACCGGCTCGAGGCGGGTCCACATCTCACGCTCAAATCCGGGTGGCGCCGGCGGCATCGGCTCACTGTCCACTAATGCCAGCACCGCCCGTAATTCGCGATCCAGCGCCCGGCACTCAGCGCACGATTCGACGTGCGCCCGCATCACGGCGCGCTGCTCGGGCGTTGTCTCGCCGTAGTAATCGAGGAGCAAGTCCTCATCACTGATGTGCTGCGCGTGCATCACCTACACCCCGACAAACGGCGCGAGAGCCGCCCGCATCTTGCGCACCGCGCGAAAGATGCAGTGCTTGGTCGCGCTCGTCTTCAAGCCAAGCTCGGATCCAATTTCACTGATCGACATGCCCTCGACGTGTCGCAGCATGAACGCCGCGCGCTCGATCGTCGTCAGGCACGACATCGTCTGGCCCACGCGCGCCTCGATCTCTCCCGCAAGCACGAGCCGTTCGGCGCCGGGCTGCGGAACGTGGGCTGCTGCCTCCCTCGCATGCTCCTCGAGATCGGCAGGGTCGAAGGCCGCCTCGTGTCGCCTCGACGATCGGAGGTAGTCGATCGCGCAGTTCACCGCGATACGAGTCAACCAGGTACGCACTTCGGACCGGGCCTCGAAGCGGCCCAGCTGCGCATGGACCTTGAGCCAGGTGTTCTGGACGACGTCCTGCGCGTCTTCGGTGTTGCGCACCAGGCGATACACCACACCGAAGAGGTAGCGGCTGTGCTGTTCAACGAGCGCACGAAACGCATCGATATCGCCGTCGCGCGCTCGGGCGACTATCGCGGTGTCGCTCTCGTGCATGCCTATGGCTTAGACGGAGGTCGGTCTTTGCGGTTGGGCGTGGTGAAACAACAATTTCGATTTGCGATTTTTTGCACGGTCTGCCGCAGCGACGTCGCGATTTCGGCGTATCTGCGTGCAAAGGACTTTGGCGCAGGTGTTGCTCATGGTGTGGTGGAGAGCCAGAGCCGACGCGGAGGTCGTTGTATGAAGGGCGCAGACAAATTGGACCACACCATCGAGCAAACATTCCCGGCGAGCGATCCACCGGCTAACACGGTTGTCACTGGCGTTCGCGTCGGACCGTCGGCTGAGTTCGTTGTCCGGGACAATCCTGAACAAAGTCGACTGGAGACGGAAATCGCCGGTCAGATCGCGACGCTGAGGTATGAACGTCATCCGCACGCCGTGGTGCTGGTCCAAACGGACGTCCCCGTTGGACTCCGCGGACGAGGCGTAGCCAATGCCCTGGCCAAATGGGCGATCGAGACGGCGGAGCGAGATGGTCTGCGCGTGGTCGCAGCGTGTCCATTTGTGCGCGCCTACATGCATCGTGTGGGACGCAATCGCGCGTTCGATTCGCAGTTGACGCACTGACGCTCATGCGGGGCCGTCCCCCGCATACGAGCGCGCCTCGCGGTCGCGGCCCTGGGCGCCGAAGCGCTTTAGCGCTTAGCGCGAAGGCGGCCCTGGGCGCCGAAGCGCCTTAGGGCGAAGGCGGCCTTGGGCGCCGAAGCCCTCTGACAGGTTCGGGCGTCGAAGCCGTTAGCGCGAAGGTGACCTTGGGCCCGAAGCGCTTTGGCGCTTTACCGCTTAGCGCGAAGGCGGCCCTGGGCGCCGAAGCGCCTAGCGCGAAGGCGGCTTGCCGACCCACTTCTCGTTGTCGCAGTGGTGCTCGAGGAGATCTGTGTCCGGCAGTAGATTGAAGTTCACTGTGGCAGACCAGGGCTTGGTGAACGTCTTCGGGTCGTCGAAGGTGAACGTGACCTCCATGTGCCCGGTGTCGATGCGGCGCAGGCGTTCGGTCGTCTTGAGCGCCTCGGTGTGAGGCGTGCCTCCTGCATCGAGCCACGACCTGTCGTTGAAGCCCGCGGTTTCGACGACAAAGGTGTCACCGCTCCACGATCCAATTGAGTAGCCGAGCCAGGCCGGTTGCGGATCTGTCGGGAGCGGTCGGCCGTCGGTGAAGATCTGCCGCCAATTGTTGAACTCTTCGTACAGGATCACCGTCACGCCGCGCATCTGCATGATCTTGAACGGCAAGGTCCGGGTCAGCATCGCGTCAGGGATTCCGTGCGGCAGGCACCGCTCACTCGGTGCTCCCACGCCGAGGGCTTTCTGACGCTCGTCATGAAGCGCTTTCGCCCACGGCAGAAATGGTGCGCCGCCGGGCAGATCAACGGCGATGTCGTAGACATACTTCGATCGCACGCGCCCATCGGTCTCCATCACGCGATCACCGACCACTTCCCAGACGCCAGTGAGGTCGGGCTTGCCGTCAGCGCCTCTCGGTGCCGGCGCTGTCAGGTTCGGCTTGCCGTCGGGAAGCCGCGGGAGTCCCGCAGTCGGATAATCGAGCCACTGCGTCTGCGCGCTCACTGAACAGATCATCGCGCACGCTGCTACGACGATCGCCGATCGTTTTGCCGCGGCCATGACGTCACCTCTGCTTCGCCGCAGATCACCGGACTCTGCGGCCTCCATTACCGCCGCGATCGCGGTCGCGTCTCCGCATAGAACTGTCCGACAAGATTCGCGGCAACCTGCCGACGATACTCGGCAGTCGATCGCAGATCGTCGATGGGGGCGATCTCGCGCTGCAGGATCTCCTGCGCGTCGGCCAGCGATGCACCGCTGCCAAGCGCCTGTTCGGTCTGCGATAAACGAATCGGCGTCGGCGCTACACTGCCCATCGCGAGACGCGGCCGCGCCTCTCCGCGTGCTGCGTCCCACGCCCCGGCGACGACGATCTTCGCGATCGCTTGCGCTGCTCTCGTCCCCACCTTGCGAAACCATTGATGACCGCGAACCGGCGGAACCTCGAATCCAATAATCAGTTCATCGGGGCGCGCGACGCTCTGACGATAGCCCGTATAGAACGACGTCATTGGCACACGACGTGTACCGACCGCACTGCGCAGGACGACCACTGCGTCCACGGCGAGGAGAACAGGGAGCGTGTCGCCTGCCGGCGACGCGTTCGCCACGTTGCCGCCGATCGTGCCGCGATTCTGGATCTGCACGCCGCCGATTTCGCGAGCCGCCGCGGCCAGCATCGGCAGACGCCGACGGATTGCCGCCGACTTGATGATTTCGGTATAGGTCGTGAGCGCGCCGATGCGCAGCGTGGTGCCTCGCGTGTCGATGCCGCGCAGCGCGTCGAGCTTCCACAAGTTGAGGAACCGCGTCGGCTGCAGTGTGCCGAAGTTGAGCGCCACGTACAAGTCAGTGCAGCCCGCAAGCGGCACGAGCGGTCCCTCGTCCCTCAGCATCTTGACGGCATCGCCGAGCGAGCGCGGCTCGAGCAGTTGGCGTCCGGCAATGGTCCCTTGCATCAGCGTTTGGTCGCGCGTTGAACCGAGCGATAAATGGCTGCGTAGCCGGTACACCGGCAGAGATTGCCCGCGAGACCGACACGAATCTCATCAAGGCTGGGCCGCGAGCCGAGCGCAGCAGCGGCCATGATCATTCCGGGCGTACAGATGCCGCACTGCGCACCGCCATGCTCGACAAATGCGCGCTGAAGCGGATGCGCTCCACCGAGTCCCTCGATCGTCGTGATCCGCGTGCCTTGCACCTGCGCGACTGGCACCAGACAGGAATTCACCGCTTCTCCGTCGACGAGCACCGTGCACGCACCGCACTCGCCTTCGCCGCAGCCTTCCTTCGTACCGGTCAGCCCGCACTCTTCGCGCAGCACGTCGAGCAGCCGCGTCAACGGATGCGCCTTCACGGTGACGGTCTTGCGGTTGACAATGAGTTTCACGTCATCGCCTTCATGATCTTTTCAGGCGTCGCCGGAATCTCCGAGACGACCACGCCCGCATGTCTCAATGCATTGACGACCGCTGGGGCGGGTCCATCGATCGGCATCTCGCCGACGCCCTTGGCCCCAAACGGCCCGTGTGTGTACGGATTCTCCAGAATTGTGGTCGTCATTGGTGGCGTGTCGAGCGTTGTCGGGATGATGTAGTTCGTGAGCTGCGCGTTGGCCATCTTGCCACCACGCATCACGACTTCCTCGAGCAACGCATATCCGAGACCCTGCGACGACCCTCCCTCAATCTGTCCCGTCGCCAGCATCGGATGAATCGCCCGCCCGATCTCGTGGACGGATGTAAACGCCACCGGCCTTGCCTGATACGTGATCGGGTCCACCTCGACCTCGACAACATCGCACGCCCAGCCGTAGCTGCCGTACGCATCGCCGCGATACATCTCGTCGTCCCATTCGAGGCCGGGCGGTTTCTCGTACTGCTGGGTGACGACGAAGCCACCGTGCTGCTTGAAGTACGCCGCCGGAGTGTTGCGTCCAAGGCGACGACGCATTTCTTCGGCGCAGCGTTGCAACAAGCGGCCGACGATCATGCACGTGCGCGATGCGACGGTTGGACCGCTGTCAGGCACCGTC
The DNA here is from genome assembly GCA_036565925.1 of Vicinamibacterales bacterium. Taxonomy (GTDB): domain Bacteria; phylum Acidobacteriota; class Vicinamibacteria; order Vicinamibacterales; family UBA2999; genus Gp6-AA40. Next base: position 5,762 of record DATCXH010000392.1, on the reverse strand, counting down.
GCCGTGTCGGCGATGCTGACATCGACCTCGTCGTACGGAATGCCCAGGGTCTCGGCAACGATCTGTGCGTGCATCGTCCTCGTGCCCTGGCCGATCTCCGTGCTGGCGACTCGAATCTGCACGCCCCGTTCGGTCAGCGCCAGTGATGCTCTCGAGGCGAGCTTGACCTCTCCCCCACCCGTGAACCCGGACCCGTGAAAGAACAGTGAGAGCCCGATGCCGCGGTTCGATCCCTTGAGTGTCTTTCGCTTCTTCGAGAACGATGTACATCGTGCGGCCTCGCGCAGCACCTGTAGCGCGCTGCAATCCTTGCCGACCTTCTGCCCGGTTGCCGTCGTATCGCCGGGCCGTAGTGCATTGCGCTCGCGCAGCCGCAGCGGATCGATGCCGAGCCGATCGGCAATCACGTCCATGTGGGCTTCGATCGCGAATTGGGTCTGCGGCGCGCCGAAGCCGCGGAACGCGCCGTTTGGCGGCGTGTTGGTCATCGTCGCGCGTCCGTGGGCGCGCACGTGATCGCAGCGATACGGACCACTCGCGTGAATCATGCCGCGCGATAGCACGACGGCGCTCAATGTCGCATAAGCGCCACCGTCGAGCACCACGTCGATCTCCATCGCGGTCAGACGACCGTCCTTCTTGACACCGGTGCGGTGCCGGACAATCGCGGGATGGCGCTTCGTTGTCGCGAGCATGTCTTCAAGGCGGTCGTAGATCAGCTTCGCGGGCCGGCCCGACTTCATCGCCATCAGCGCGGCGTGGCCGGCGATCATCGACGGGTACTCCTCTTTCCCGCCAAAACCGCCGCCTGTTTCCGTCTGAACCACCCGGACCTTGTCCGCCGGCAGATTGAGCAGGACGCTGAGCGCGCGATGCACGTAGTACGGGCACTGCAGCGATCCGTACAGCGTCACGCCGCCGTTCTCCGGAACAGCGACGACACCGTTCGGTTCGATGTACAGCTGCTCCTGATGACCGGCGCGGTACTCGCCTTCGATGACGAGGTCGGCCTCAGCCATTCCGCGGTCGAGCTGCCCCTTCTCAATCGCAATCGACTTGAACGATACATTCGAGCGCTCAGGATCGAAGTTGGGCGTTGTCTCCCGGTAGGCGATCGCGACCTCTGCCGTTGCGAGCCGTGTACGATCGGAGTGCGCCAGTAACAGGATCGGTTCAGCGATGTGCCGAACGTGCGTCGTCGCAAGGCACGGCTGGTCCTCGTCGATCAGCGCGACGATGTTGCGTCCGGGAATGTCGCGGTGGTCAACCACGGTGAACCCGGTCCGGTCGAAGTTGTAACTGATAGCTGCGATCTCGCCGGCCGCCACCGTCGATCGAATCGTCCGAACGTAGAGGACGTCATCGAAACGGATGTCGTCGATGTATCGCGCCAGGCCCGTGACTTTCTCGTGGCCTTCTTTTCTCAGAACGTTGCGCCCAACCGCGCGGCGTGTCGACATGAGGCAGTGCAGCGTACATGGGAATCGTCAGACGCTCAACCATCGCCCTTCTTGCAGCCGCCGCCGCAGTGCTCGTGCACGCACAGGCCGCGTCGACGCCGCTCTCAGCAGCAACCGACATCGTTGCGCCGCTCTCATGTCTACGACCTGTTGACGGGCTGACGTGGATGCGATGGAGCGATCATCGTCAGCCGCTCGACTTGTGGTGTAACAGTGTCGGTGGTCCGGTCCTCGAATCTCACGTTCCCGTGACGAACGAGATCGCCGGCATGCGCATTCTCAGCTGGAACGTCAACGTTGGTGCGGGGCGACTCGAAGCGCTTTTGCCGCGTCTACTGGATGAGGCTGCCGCTGACGGACTTGGACTCACCGTCCTACTGCAGGAAACGTTTCGAAGTGGCGGCGCGGTACCGGAACAGTATCCAGCGGCACTCCACGTGCCGAAGGCGATCCGGCCTCGTCGTCCGACGATGGACGTGCACGACATCGCAGAGCAGTTCGGATTGTCGGTGGCTTACGTGCCGTCGATGCGGAACGGCCCGGCGACGGCGCTCCGCGAACGTGAAGATCGCGGCAATGCAATTCTGTCCACGGAACCGCTCCTCGATGTACGAGCGATCGAGTTGCCGTTCGGCAAGCAGCGGAGGGTTGCGGTGACCGCGCTCATTGGGCCGCGGGCGCACGCCATCCGCGTCGTCTCCACACATCTTGATACGAATGGCGATCGTGCCGCTCAAGCTGACGCTTTGAGTGAACGCCTGACGTCGTTCACCGACGCGCCGTTGTTTGTCGGCGGCGATCTGAATGCACGCGGTGGTTTGCGAGACAATGCCGTGCTCGCGATTGCCAAGCGTCTGCCGATGGCGTCGTGTGGTACTGGGCGAACCAATCGCTGGCCTATGCGGCTGGACGTGCTGTTCCCTATCGGGCGACTGGATTATCTGTTCACAGGAACGTCGGTGAATACTCTCGTGCGCAGCTGCGAGACCTTGCCCGACGCGTACGATTCCGATCACCTGCCGCTGTTGATGACGGTGCGCTATTGATTGAGGTCCGGCTAAAGCCGGACACTACAAGAGACCTATTCGCTCCGGAGGGTCCGCGCTGGATCGATGCGCACGGCACGGACCGCAGGCGGCACCGCGGCAAGCGCTGCCACCATAGCAAGCGTCACCAGCGGCACGGTAACGCTCATTACATCCGTGGCCTTGACCTCGAACAGGATGCGTTCGATGAGTCGGCCGAACGCGAGTCCCGCGCCGAGACCAACGAGTGTTCCCACACCGACAGGTCCCAACATCTCGGCGGTCACGCCTCTGACCACATGCGCCGCACGTGCTCCGAGCGCCATGCGCACACCGAACTCGCGCCGCCGTCGAATCACGGCGTAGTTCAGCACACCGTACAGCCCGACACTGGCCAGGAAGAGGCCGACAGCAGCAAAGAACAGCGACAAAGTGGCCAGTAACCGCTCACGCAGCATCTGGCGTTGCACGAACGCGTCCTGCGTTCCGATGTTGGTGACACGGAAATCGGGGTGCGCCTGAGTCACCTCGCGACGCAGTGTCGGCCCGAGCGGCAGTGGATCGCCGGTCGTGCGAATCACCAGCGCTGCATGATTCGTGGCCTCGTTCGGCACGAACACCGTCGGGCGCATCGGCTCGCGGAGGTCGTTGTACACGGAGTCGCGAACCATGCCAACGATCTCCATCGCGGCCTCCACATCCTTCTCTTGCGGGCCACGCTTGAACTGACGAACGAGCACGTGCTGGCCGACTGGATTGCGTCCATCGAAGTACGCACGGGCGAAGGCTTCGTTGACGATACCGGTGCCGGGCACCGGTATCGGACCGTCCCGGCGTGGCGGCGTGTCGTCGATCCTGAAGTCTCGGCCGGCCACCAACCCAATCCGCATCGTGTCGAAGTACGCGGGTGAAACGGCGAGGAAATATGTCTCGTTATCCGGGTCCTGACGCTGGCCGGGAACCGTGACCGGCGCTCGCCACCGGTTCTCACTCAAGGGCACCCAGCCGGCGAAGGATGCGGCTTCTACACCAGGCGCGGTACGAATCCGATCGCCGACATCCGCCCACACCTGCGGCGACTGTTTATCACCAGTCAGGTTGATCTCGAGGAGCAGTAGGCGATCGGCATCGAACCCGAGCGGCCGGTTCGACAAGTTCCTCAGCGTTGAAGCGAAAAGACCGGCGATAAAGACGACGAACAGACAGAACGCCATTTGTGCACCGATGAGCGAGCGCACCACGCGGCGATGGCGATGTGGGTCGTCGTGCCCTTTGAGCGCTCCCACCGGTCGTACCGATGACGCGCGAAGCGCTGGTATCATTCCAAACAACATCGTCACTGCCATCGTCAGGACGATGCCGAAACCAAGCACGCGCCAGTTCATATCGAGCACGAGCTGCACCGGTTCCTGAAACGCCAGCAATGACACGACGAACGGTGCCGCCCACCACGCGAAGATTGCGCCGGCTATCGACGCGCACACCGCGAGCAGCGCGCTTTCCACCAGGACGAGTTGAATGAGACGCCAACGTGCGGCGCCGATCGACACGCGCAGCGCCATCTCGCGTCCGCGCGCGACGGCCTGAGCGATCAGGAGATTGGCGACGTTCGAACAGGCGATGAGCAGGACGAGGACGACCAGGCCGGCGAGGATGAGCATCGGCCGCCGGAACGTGCGCTGGAGTCCGGAGACTCCGGCGCCTGCAGGAGCGAGAAGGATCTGCTCGTTCAGGAAAGCAGCGATTCTCGGACCCGGTGAGTCCGGCGCCAGAAACTTGACCGCTTCCTCTCGATCGCGTTTGACTTGTGATTGAAGCAACTGCCGTACTTGCTCGGGCGATGTCCCGTCGCCCGGCCGCACCCAAATGCGAAACCACGACCAGCCAGGATTGTTGAGGGCTTGCGTATTCAGTGTGGCTGGCGCGAAGAAATCCGTCATGCGTCCCGGCTCTGTGCCGGTGAAACCCTGCGGGGAGACCCCGACGATCTCGATGGTCGTTCGTCCCCAACGGAAGGTGCGTCCAACAACCGCGGGATCACGACCGAATCGTCGAGTCCAAAAGTCGAAGCTGATCACGGCGACGTCGCGGCCGCGCGGTTCCATGTCGTCAGATCTGTCGAGTAGCCGGCCAATCACTGGTTGCAGACCGAGCGCTGAGAAGACGTTGCCCGAGACGTGTTGCCGCGTGGCGCGCTCAACGTCCGCGTCGATGACGATCTCCTGTCGCGACACTGACCCGAGGATCAGGATTTCTGCCCGGTCGCCAACGGCCGTTCTGTAACCTCGGAACGTCGGGTAGGTGAAGTCGTCTCGATACTCCGGCTCTCCCCGCGATGTCGTGGTGTTCCAGCCGAGAACGTAGAAGCGATCGGGATGCGCGATCGGCAGCGGACGCCAGAACACCGCGTCGAGCAGCCGGAATGCTGCGGTCGTCGCCCCGACGGCGACGCCGAGGGAAAGAATCGCCGCGGCGGTGACCGCGCGATGCTTGTTCATCTGCCGCGACGCAAACACGACGTCGGAAAAAAGCGATTGCAGCCATGGCCATCCGCGCTGATCGCGCAGCGCGTCCATGGCCTGCGCCGCGCCGCCGGTGTGCAGACGCGCCGAGCGCACTGGCTCACCTCGCCGCTGTGCATCCTCGGCGGCGAGTTCCAGATGGAGCCGCAACTCCTCCTGAAGATCTGCGTCAGTGCGACCTCGGTGCAGCGCGCCGAGCATGCGAAGCATCCACTCGCGAATCACGTGCATAGTCGTTGCTCGCTCAGGCGCCGCCTGTTCAGGCGCCGCCACGCAGGAGTGCCTGCATGATCGTCGACATTCGATCCCAGGCCTGCTTCTCCCTGGCCAGCTCGCGTTTGCCGGCCGCGGTCAGTGCGTAGAAGCGCGCTTTGCGGTTACTCTCGGTCGTCCCCCAACTGCCGTGCACGAGCCCACGCTGCTCGAGTCGCATCAAACCGGGATACAGCGTGCCCATGTTGAGCTTGAGCGCGCCGGCCGACACCTGCTCGAGGCGCGCCGCGATCGCATACCCATGCTGCGCGCCCATCGTGTCGAGGGTTTGCAATACCATCAGGTCGAGCGTGCCCTGCAGCACATCGGCCTTGGATGGCTCTCTATTAGCCATGCCAATGGAGTATCACGGCTTCCATTCGAACGTCAAATGAAGACACCAGGATTCACGATAGACGAAGGCCCACACGCACCGCCACCGATTGAGGGCGTGAGTACCAGCACGGCCGGCATGACGGGCGCCACTGAACGTGGCCCGGGCG
>DATCXH010000461.1:0-2369 GCA_036565925.1 Vicinamibacterales bacterium | reverse complement strand
CAGCATGTGGGCACACGAACTTCGTTTCACCGTCGCCAGGCACGAGCCGATCGTCGATCACCTTGCCACCCGTGCGCGGATCGATCGACGTCACGACGTTCTGAAGCCCGAGATCCATCGAGAAGACATATTTGCCGGTGTCGGCTTCCATCACGTCGAAGATCGCTTGCTTGCCACCGGTCACGACAACGGGTCGCGTCGTGCCGCCGACCTGGAGCGGCAGGATATGGCGCTCGAATGCCCAGTCCAGATCCCATTGATCGTTAGGCTGATGCTGGAAGAACCACACGAGTCGTCCGGTGTCGACGTTGATCGCCAGGGTCGAATCCGTGTAGAGGCCGTCGTTGGTGACGTTGGCTTCGTCCGATCGATTGCGAAGTGGGCCCGTGTCGTAAGTCTGCGCTGGTCCGAAGAACGCCAGGTTCAGGACGCGGTCGTAACTGCCAGGCACCCACACCGACGCACCATTGCGCTTCTCGCTCGTCAGGCCGTTCCAGGTATTGCCGCCGTTCTCGCCGGGTTGCGCGATGGTATTGATGCGCCACGCGCGTTTTCCGGTCTCCGCATCGAGCGCGACGATGAAGTTGCCGCCCGGAGCACGACCGGTCGTGCCGACCATCACCTTGCCATTGGCGACCAACGGACCTCCGGTGAGCCCGTAGCCTGCTGCCGCATCGGCAATCGCCTCGTCCCACACGACCTTCCCGGTCTTCGCATCGAGGGCGACGATGTGGGCGTCTGAGGTGGGGACGTAGAGGCGCGTGCCGTAGATCGAGATCGCGCGTTTCACTGACGGTGCGCGACCAGGCCCGAGGCGATGTGAGTATTGCCACAAGAGATCGCCGGTGGCGGCGTCGAGTGCCTGGACCTTGTCGCCGTAGGCGTGCACGAACATTACACCGTCGTGGACGAGCGGTGTCACTTCATTGGGGCCGTTTGGCAGCGCCCAGCTCCATGCGAGCCGCAGATCGCTGACGTTCTCGCGCGTGACCTGCGTGAGTGGACTGAAGCCCTGCGCGTCGAACGATCGGCGCCATGTGAGCCACTCGCCGTCAGCCGGCGCGCTCAACATCAGATCGGTCACCGCCGTCAGACGATCGAGTGGATTCGCACGTGGTGGCGCGGGAGGAATCGGCACGCCGGTCGTGAGTCCTCCGCTCGGACCGCCAATCGCTGCGGGCAGTGCCACAGCGCGGAGCGCAGCCGGTTCACCCGACAGTGCGCGCGTGCCAGACAGCACGCCGTTCTCGCGCGCGAGGAACGCGAGCACCTGCACGTAGGTGTCTTCACCAAGCGAGCCGGGCGCGGCCGGCGGCATTCGCATCATCTCGCCGAACAAGCCGTCGATCGGCTTCGCGCCCCAGCGGATCCGGAACTCCACGCCCTTGAGCGGCGGCCCAAACTCGCCGTCATCAAGATTGGCGCCATGGCACGAGACGCAGCTCCGGTCGTAGACCGCCTTGCCTTGCGTGGCCTGCGCCTCGGTGAAGCTTGGCGTCGCCACGCTCTGCGCGTTGAGAGATCCGGAGAGCAGAAACGCGCCGGTTCCACAAGCGATGGCGGCAACCGTGGCAACCCAGACGCGCGAACAGGCGATTCTCATGGCCAAGCCTCCAAGCCGCCTTCGCCACGCTACGGCGGGCCAGGCTGCTCGACCATATCCTACGCGGACGCGGTTAGGGCTGGCGTACCTGAATCGAATCGGCGCAGTCGTCCCAGTCGTCGCCGCACGGGCCGGTCACGTTGTGGAGATCGGGCGTGTCGGCGGTCAACGTCACGCTGTCGCCAGAGTAGTTGTTGGCTTCGTAAAGGGTAACGGACCAGCCCGGCGGGATTCGGATGGATGAGATGCAATCGTCCCAATGCGCGCCCGTTCCACCACAGCCAGGCAGATCTCCGAGGTTGGGAGCGCTGTTCGGTAGCGCGCGGCTGTCCCCCCGGTAATTCGTGTCCTGATAGATCACTACCGTAGTCCCTGTCGGAGTCGTCGAGCCGTCGCCTTCGCATCCGGCGGCGAAAGTCGCGAGGAACAGGAGTAAAGCCAGGCCAGTCTTCTGAAGCATGCCGCGGTCCTCAAAAAGCTGAGGACTCAAGAGCACACCGCATGCCGTCATGTGGCTGAGCCGATGTCACACTCCGCGAGCCCGGCTCGTCCCTCTGTTGGAAGACGGAGGACGCCATGTTCAAGTGGTTGATGCATAAGGGGACGAAGGCATTCGAGCGGCAGTGGAATTACGATGCGAGCTACGTGCACGAGCTGATTGATATCGACCCGCGCGCGGCGTGGATGTTTCAGCGGGCGACCGGACTCGGGAAGTACCGCAAGGATGTGCCGCTCGACGCGTTATTCGCCGCCGGAATCACCGCTG
>DATCXH010000208.1:0-7115 GCA_036565925.1 Vicinamibacterales bacterium | reverse complement strand
CGCGTCGATCGCCTGGCGGCTATCGGTAAAGACACCTGCCACGTCGAAGTCGTCGGAAAGCAACGACGACACGCGGTCGAGCAAGCCGCGGTGGTCATCCACCAGCACAACTCTGGGCTTGGCACCGACGCTCCATCGAGCGGGGTATCGGGGACGGTGGCTCAAGGGTCAACCATATATAGGTATAGACTGATCAGGAACTAGGGTTTACCCGTACGCAGTCGGCGGCAGGACGTCGGAGGATTCGAGCTGTGTCAGCGGATCCGTGCGGCGAAGTCCTTCTACATCTACATCATCGTGGCCACCAGCATTTCGGAGACCGAGAACGGCGTCAAAGGACTGACGGTGGGGGCCGACGACAACCTGACCAAACCCTTCCACAACGAAGAGCTTCTCGCGCGCGTCAATGTCGGGCTGGGTGTGATCGACCTGCATCATCAACTCAAGAGGAAGAACACGCTGCTCGAGCATTTTGCGCTGACGGATCCGTTGACCGGCTTGCCGAATCATCGCGCGATCGAAGCCTGGGCGTCGCATGAGCTGCCTGCCGCGGTCCGTCACGGCTTCTCGTTCTGGGTGGTGATGATCGACCTCGATCATTTCACGGACGTGAACGATGCGCATGGCCATGACGCCGGCGACCTCGTGCTCGGAACGTTTGGCGAGATCCTGAAAGGCAATACCCGTTCCTCGGACATCTCGGGGCGGATCGGCGGCGAGGAATTTTTCACATCATCACGCATGCCGACGAATCGAATCTGCCGTCGATCGTCGTACGCACACGCGCCAAGCTGACGGCGCAGTCGTTTACGTTCGGCGATTCGATCGTCAGGGTGACCGCCAGCTTCGGTGCGACGGGCTTTCGCGGTGGCGAACGAGCGCCGGGCTTTCCCGAACTCGTCAAACCTGCTGATCGCGCGTTGTACACCGCCAAGCGAGCCGGTCGCAACCGGACCGAATTCAATCTGCCGACGCGCTGACCGAAACGGCTCGTGCATCGAGGTCACTCTGCTCTTGAGCGATGGACGTACATGACTTCGGCTCCTCGCGGCACGACCGCGACGGTTACCGGGAACGGGCGTCCATGACGCGTCACAGTACGACCGGCGATGATCCCGACCGACGAACCGAACACCGCGTCGCTCAACCAATGCCGGTTCGCGGGCAAGCGCGAGACGGCGACATACGACGAGAAGATGTATCCGGGGACAGCAAACTTCCAGCCGAGATGACGTTCGAGCGCGGTCGCGAACGCGAACGTGTCCGCTGCATGCCCTGATGGGAACGAATTGTTACCGCTTCCATCGGGCCGCTCTCGTTGCGTGGCGAACTTCAGCGACTGAGTGAGCAGCTCGCTGACCGCAAGCGCCTGTATCAGATCCATGCCCATGTGCGAGACCCTCGGCTGATCCTTGATGCGCCCGACGGCATACGTGACCGTCGCGAGGCTGAGCAACGTCGGAAGTTCACCCAGCACTTCGCCGGGCTTGAAAAACGTGTCGGCGAAGTCGCTGCCCACGAGTGCGCGATTGACGTTGTCGTCGAAGGGATGAGCGGCAACAGCGAGCCCGCCGCCGACTCCGGCCCAGAACAGGTTCTGCTTGGACGGTAAATGGGTGATGTCCGCGCCGAGATCCTTGACCAACGCTTTGATGCCGGTGTGCCGCGGTGTGGGTGGCGCACCTGCGGGCTTCTGGACGACCTGGTCTGCATCAGTAAATCGGCTTGCGGTGTCGTCTGGCGCATCGGGGTTACCAGGAAATAATGACTGTGCCTCCAACGAAGGAGGTATGAGCACGATCAAGGTGTAAATGAGAAACATCTGACGGATACGAATCATGGGCCCGCTCCTCCCAAGAGATGTGAATAGACGTGCCTCGCCGCAACGGCTGACACGTACGACGACGCTCAGCGCGCTTGGCGGGCCGATGAGGAGCGGATCAGATGCGCAGCGTTACAGGGGGGGAGCTGTCAGTGGCAAGGGGGTGAACGTGACCGGTTGCGGCGAGCTGAGACGTCGGAACCGCTGCAAAGCAAACGCGAGCGCCAGCGAGGACTGCACGTAAGCGAGCGATGAGGGCGGTCGTACCGAAGGAAAGCGCGAACCCGACGCACACGGCAGCGATCACCACCGTCGCTTCGGTATCGTTGCCGTCGCGCAGCGTCTCATCCCAGCGGTCGAAGGCTTCGATGGCAGGCACCAGCACGCAGATGGCAACAATCGCTGCGCTCATCAGTCGCCGGATACTCACGACGAAAAGTCTAACATCGGGGCCTATGATGAAATGCTGAGCGCGAGGCGCAATGCCGAGGCAAACCGCCCAGGAGCCCTTTCGATGAGCCAGCTCCGCACGCCTTCATCCCAACTCTGCGAGGATGGATTCACATCCTGCGGTGGCGGCATCTCCACGACAAACAACGGTCCCCGTTTATCGATGACGTCAAACGACGTCGAACCGTCGCGTGCTCGTTCGAACCGTATCGATGCGGTCGCGTTGCCGACGCGCACGTTGCGCAGGGTGACGCTGGGCAGCCACTCCGGCAGTCGCGGTCGCACGAATGCCAGCACGTGCGCTGGTGCGAACGGATACAGGCCGAGCATCGTCTGCACCAGTTGCACTACCGCACTTGCGCTCCACGCTTGCGGCGAATTCGATCTCGGGTACGCCGTCGGGATTGGTGTCTCTTCACGTCCGTGACCGCCGAGGGCTTCGGGTAAGCGAGAGCTTCGAAAGTGCGCCACCGCGTCGAAGATGCCGCTCATGAGCCGGTCAACGTGCTCATCGAGCCCGTAGCGCTTGAAGCCGAGGGCGAAGGTGGCGTTCTCGACGGGCCAGACCGTTCCAAGGTGATACGCGATCGGGTTGTAGGACGGGTGATCGCGAGACAGCGTACGAATGCCCCATCCCGAAAACATGTCAGGGGCCATCAATCGATCGGCGCACGCGCGAGCCTGGGCGATGGGAACCAGACCTGCGCCGAGTGCGTGTCCCGGGTTGGAAGCGATTGAGGCGACACGCTGCTTGTCTGGATCGAGCGCGATCGCGTAGAAGCGTTCGTCCGGCATCCAGAACGTACTGTGCCATCGACCGCGCAGTTCCTGCGCGCGCGCGGCGAATTCCTCGGCACGTGCTTCCTCACCGAGCGCGATCAGGATCTCGGCCATCCGCTGCAGCGCGAGCCAGTAGAAGGCCTGCTCCTCGATCGTGGCGATCGGGTTCTCCACCAGCCGGCCATCTGGATAGCGAATCGCCTCGTCGGAATCCTCCCAGCCGTGATTCTTCAAGCCCAGCGGAGAGCGGCGCTCGTATTCGAGGAAGCCGTCCCCATCGCGGTCGCCATAGCGTCGCGCCCACTCGAGCGCACTGAGTGCAGAGTCGCAGTAATGGCGAAGCGCGTCGGTATCTCCGGTCCAGTGCCAGTACTCCGACAAGGTGACGACGAACATCGCGGAGGTGGTTTGCGTGCCGTAGTAGGCGCCCTGAGGAATGATCTCGAGCTCGGACAGCGGACCGCGGCGGATCTCGTGCACCATCTTGCCGGGCTCGCGGTCGTGCCAGGCCGAATCGTCGCGGGCCTGCGTACGGGCGATGTGCACCAGCGAGCCGCGCAGCATCTCGGGACCGACGAGCGCGGCTTGCCATGCCGACGTCAACGCATCGCGACCGAAGATACCGGTGTAGCTCGGTACGCCGGCGTTGGCGATCCATGCGTCTTCCGCGGCGTCCAATTCCCATGCTCGCAATGAGAAAAGGTCCTCTGCGGCGTTCTCGTACGCCGACGCAAACACCGGGTGCGGCGAATCGACCTGCGCACGGGTCCGTCGCCACTCCGCGCGCAACCGATCCCGCGGAGTCGTTCTGGCGAGGTCGTCAATCTCCGGCGCACGCCAGCGATTGTCGACCAGCGACTCATAGATCATCGTCGCGGTCCATGACGCCTGCGCCGACAATGACACTCCGAACGCCATCGCATCATCGTCAATCGTCGGCGTAGAGTCAGCGTGCACCAGTCGAATGCGGCAGCCACGATGCAGCCGTCGGCCATTGGCCTCGGCGCGGTGATCGAAGGTCAACGTCCGCGAGCGTTCATCCCATGTCCGCGTCGTGATTCGCGCGTACGGCGGAGCGGAGTCCGACGCCATGATGTCGGTGAAATCGGCGTCGAGTTCCAAGCGAAGTGTGATCGCGGTTGGGGCCATGCTGAAGTTGCGCACGATGAGTTGCTCAACCATGCCGCGGCCGACACGGCGGCAAACTTCAATGGCGACCGCGTCCTGGGGCAGCCGCGGGCCGTACGCGTCTCGACCGGGACGGGCCACCGTCAAATGTGCAGCCCAGTAATCACTCGCGATGGCGGCGCTGGTATCACATCGCGGAATTTCCGCGTCGACGAGCAGGCGATGTTTCGACAGGATGCGGGTGTCGAAGTCGAACAGTCCCTGGGTGCCGCCGCCCATCGAGCCGTCGGCGTCGGTGACCAGCAGGGTATAGCCGTGAAACGCGATCTGAAGGCTGTGATGCGGGTCAATGAACTCCCCGATCCGGCGCATTTCGAGCCACACTGGCGATGTGTTGAGCAACGTGGTCGCGTCGGATGATTCATTCACGTCTCGAGTCTCAGCGGAAGCGCCTTGCATCGTACGTACCCACTACATAGAGGCACCTCGTCGGTGACGACCGGTACGACCGTTGCTGCGTCGCGACGTGATGCCACACTGGGGAAATCGCGTAGTCGTGGTGACCGGAGCCTCAGCAGGAGTGGGGCGGGCCATTGTGCGAAAGGTCGCTCAGCGCGGTGCGCCGATTATGCAGATGGAGCCGGCCGAATACGAGCGAGTGACACGGGTCACTACTTAGAGGCCCGCCCGGACAACTTGTTCGAGCCTTGCACCGTGATGCCGGCGCTCACGGGCGGTTTGACAGTCGCGCCCGTTCATCGCGCACGATGCTGTGGATGCTCATGCATCAAGGTATGCTGGCGAGTATGGCGAGTGTCGGCCTGATGTTGACGTGGAGAGCCGCGTGTGCATCGCCGATAAACCGCTCCTGACGCTCATACCGCCTCCTCCCGCGCAACCTCGCTGACCATGTATCCGGTCCTGTTCCGCATCGGCGACTTCGAGATCACGAGCTTCGGCGTACTGGTCGGCATCGCGGCGCTCGTCGGTATCTGGGTGTTCACACGAGAACTGGGGCGCAGCGGCCTCAACCCAAAAGCCGCGGACGCGGCGGTCGCGGGCGTGATCGGCGGACTGCTCGGAGCCAAGCTGCTGTGGGCGATCGAATTCTCAGGAACGGAGCCATTCGCGAATCTGCTCTTCAGTCGCGGCGGCCTGAGTTGGTTCGGCGGGCTGCTTGGTGGCGTCGGCACCGGACTGTGGATGCTGCACGGTTATCGCGTGGCGCTCCTGCCGGCGCTTGCAGCGGCCAGTCCGGCGCTCGCGATTGGTCACGCGATCGGTCGCCTCGGATGTTTCATGGTCGGTGACGACTACGGTCGCCCGAGCGATCTGCCCTGGGCGGTGGCGTTTCCGGAAGGGCGGCCGCCAACGTCGGTGCCGGTGCATCCGACGCAGCTCTATGAAGCCGCAGCGCTCGCCGTGATCGCCTGGTTGCTCGTGCGATGGCGTCGTCATGGCGTGCCCGATCGCGTTGTCTTCGGACGATACCTGATTCTTGCGGGTGCAACGCGTTTCGCGATCGAGTTCATCCGCGTCAACCTGCGCATCGTTGGTCCTTTCACGCTTGCGCAGTTGATTTCACTCTCGTTGGTGATCGCCGGTGTGGTCTTCGTCCTCCGGCCGGCCACGACAATCATGCGGAACAGGTGAGTCGGTGATGATCAGAACCAGTGCGACGAATCTCGCGGTTGTGCTCCTGCTGACCAGCGCCCTCGTGTGCGAGGCCGCGCAGTCGCGGATTGCCAGCGTGAAGACATTGCGATGCTCTTTCCCGACACATGCTGTCGGGACGTGGGGCAAGGATGGTGCGCCCAACGCGACGGTGCAGTCCACTTCGCTCGTCCTGAGGTTCGACTCGATCGATCCCGACAGCGGCACCGCGCAGCTGCGGAGCGGTACGGTGGGCTCAGAGGTGACTGTGCGTCTGGCCGAAGGCTATCTGCATTTCATGCAGTCGTTCCGAACCGGTCCGCTGTATACGACCACGGTCTTCGACGTTGATGAGAAGAGCGGGAAGTTGAAGGCGGTTCATTCACGCCACGAGTATTTCGCTGTGCCGCTGCCGGGCGCGACGTCGAGCCCGGAGCAGTATTACGGTGAGTGTGAGATCCTCCCGTAGAGGCTCCCGTAGAGGCGGGTCTTCAGCCCCACCTGCGTCTTGAGACCCGCCTATTACGGTTCGCTGCTGAACTTCTGAATGTATCCTTTGGCCCGCTCGATGTTGCGCCGGTTCTGCGGCAGATCGGGCGCGAGTCGCAGATACTCGCGGAACTGCTTCACCGCTTCGTCGTACTTGCCCTCGAGACGAAACAGCTCGCCGAGGTTGAATCGCGCGTTGTAGTGATTGGGGTTGATCCGAACCACTTCGCGGAGCGCCGCCGCCGACTCGACATCGCGATCGAGGTCCGCCAGCGCATATGAGAGGTTGTAATAGCCGATCGCTGAATCCGGATCGATGCGGATGATTTCGTGGAACTCTGCGACGGCGTCGTTCAGCTTGCCTTGATTCGCGAGCACGACGGCCAACCCGTTGTGCGCGTCGATCAGATCGGGGTCGAGGCGGATCGCCTCCTGATACGCTGCGGTGGATTCCGCGAGATTGCGCTGCGCTCTGAGTGCGAGTCCGAGCCCGCTGTGCGCGCGGGCGTAGCGCGGGTCCAGTTTGATCGCCGCACGAAGTTCAGTGATCGCCTCGTCGAAGTTGCCCTGAAGCCGCAGGGCTTCGGCGAGCTTTGTTCGCAGCGCTGTGGAGTCTTCGCCCATGAGCGCCATGCGGAACTCGTCTTCGGCGTCCTCTGGTTCCGAGGCGTCGATGAAGATGTCGCCCATCACTTCGTGCACGTCAGGCGAATCGGAGGCGAGAGCGAGCGCGGTATCAGCCAGTTTCTTCGCGCGCTCGCGTCCTTCATCGGAGGGCGCCCGTCCGCCGATC
>DATCXH010000711.1:0-2502 GCA_036565925.1 Vicinamibacterales bacterium | reverse complement strand
TCGTGTCGGAGATGGTCTGACGCGCAAACGCAGGCCGGCCGGTCACCATTTCGTAGAACACGCATCCGAAGGCCCAGATGTCCGTGCGCTTGTCCACCGGCTGACCGCGCATCTGCTCAGGGCTCATGTAGGCGGGCGTGCCGACGATGTGTCCTGTCTGCGTCGCAACAGCGGTGACCGTCGTCCCTTCTAATGTCTCGGCACTGCCGTCGTTTTCGGCGACGGCTTTGGCCAATCCGAAGTCGAGCACTTTCACGAGTCCCGACGAGGTCAGCTTGATATTGGCCGGCTTCAGGTCGCGATGGACGACACCGCGCTCGTGTGCCGCATCGAGCGCGTCGGCGATCTGCCTGGCAATCGAGAGCGCCTCGGCGACTGGCAGCGGCCCCCGCATGATCCGATCGGCGAGCGTCTCGCCGTCGACCAGCTCCATCACCAGTGCGTGGACGCCGTCCTCATCCTCGAAGCCGTGAATAGTGGCGATGTTCGGATGGTTGAGTGAGGCGAGCACGAGCGCCTCGCGCTCGAAACGCGCCCGCCGGTTGCCATCTGCGGCAAACGCTCCAGGGAGAATCTTGACCGCAACGTCGCGCTGTAGCCGGGTATCGCGCGCGCGATACACCTCGCCCATTCCACCGGCGCCAACACGCTCGTGGAGCTGATAGATGCCGAGACGACGGCCGGTCAACTCAGCACTCATACGGTCAAACGCGGCGGAATTGTACCGTAGCCTTCACGAGGCACGCTCGCATGCCCGCCGAACGACGCGCTGACGCGTTATGGCTTTTGTGCGCTGACCGTGCGCAGCGCGGCCAGAAATTGATCAGGGTCGCGCGGACTGAGGAGGACGCTGTAACCAGCGGTCGTCGGTACATAGACCGCTCTCGCTTCGTCAGTCAGATACAACAACGCCCGCTCGCCGTTGCGCAGTCGGAACCAGCCGGAGCGATAGCCCGGTAGACCAGTGCCGAACGTACGTCGACTCGGCGCCAGCTCCGGCATCGCTTTCAGATCGACCCGCGTCGCCGAAGCCCCGCGCAGCTCGTCGATGGGTATCAAACGACCGTACACATCGCCGCGCAGCCTGAGTCCCTCGGGCGACACCTCGAATCTTGCGTTGCGCGCGCTCAGAATTGCCGAGCCAAGGAGACCAACCACCAGGCAGACGACGACTCCGGGCACGAACAGCATCAGCCACATCATCCGGCTTGCTGCGGGCGCGATCAGAAATTCCTGCATATCCATTCCACTCGGGCGGGAGTGTAGCGCCAACACGTCGCATATCGGCAAGCGACATCCCCTTCAGTTCTGCTTCAGGAATGTGAGGAGCCTCTCGCACGCCACTGCGGTTTGCGCCGGTGACGGCCTGGGGCCACTCGCTCTTGGCGCCTGGCTCAATTCGTCGAGACCGGCCTCGAGTCTAGTGAGTATCGTCTGATCGAGATAGGGATAGCGCTTCGGATCTTTCACCTGCCGCCCCTCCTTGAAGAGGGACTCGCCTCGAGCGATCTCGGCGCGGTGCTTCGCCGACCATACTGCGTAGAGAGCGCCGAACGTCTCACTGTACGTCGGCACGTCACGCTCGCACAGCCGTGCATTAAGCCGTACGGCGATGCTGTGTCGAAACATCTGGAAGGCGTCAGCGTCGGCCTTGTTCAGGCGCTCTGCCGCCTCGGGCAGCGCGGGCAGGGCAACAGCCACGATCAGCAACACGGCAGAGACGGGAAGCCTGGCGAATGACATCGGTATCGCTCCCGGTTCAGTTGCGCATGGCGTCGAGCGCGCGCACGCCGGAGCGCATCGCCAACCACCATGTCGCGCCACAGATCGCCACGACAGTCGTGAAGCACGCCGTGATGATCGTGTAGTGCCCGGGCGTCAGTCGGAATCGCACCAGGCCGGTCTTGGACATCATGTACATGGATGAGGGCCAGCCAATCAGCGCAATGACGACGATGATCAGGAGCACGGCGAGGATCATGAACATGACGCCGCCGTAGGAGCCGGCCGCCTGATTGGCGTCCGCGCCAAACCGCGGATAGCGCGCGCCAAGCCCGGTTGCGAGGCCAACCATCGCAAACGTCATGACGATGATCGAACCAGCCGCCACGACTTTCAAAAATGGATCGACGCCGAGCAACTGGTTGGCGGCGACGGTCAATACCTCGGTGAACAGCAACACCGGCACGAGCGCGGTCCAGAACTTTGACCACAGGAAGTCGTGCATCGAAATCGGCGACGTGCGGATGATCCAGAATGCGGAGCCTTCAGCCGAGACCGCCGGGAAGACGAACCGCACCGCCACGGTCGCCATCACGAATCCCGCCATGCCGAGATTCACAAACGCGTAGATGTTCTTGATGAATCCGCCGATGAACGCGACGCGCTCGAGGTCGAGCACCTGGAAGTTGTAGAGATATAGCAGCACGAGGGCGAACAGCGGCAGGAGCTGGACCCACTGGCTCACGTCGCGCAGAAACACTTTCACGTCTTTCACGAGCA
>DATCXH010001061.1:0-10789 GCA_036565925.1 Vicinamibacterales bacterium | reverse complement strand
CGAGACGCGAGCTGCCGCACCAGGTCGCCGTGCTGCCGTGCGGCCATT
Source organism: Vicinamibacterales bacterium (assembly GCA_036565925.1). Lineage (GTDB taxonomy): Bacteria > Acidobacteriota > Vicinamibacteria > Vicinamibacterales > UBA2999 > Gp6-AA40. Next base: position 10,741 of record DATCXH010001061.1, on the reverse strand, counting down.
ACAGCAGCGGAACGGCACCGTTCAAGTTCATCGACGGGTACGTCCTGACGAAATTCCTTCGCGCAAATCTCTAAAGAGATTCGCGGAATTTTGAAGATTCGCCCGACTCTCTCGAGGAGTTAACGCGTTGGCTGTGGACACACAGATCGTAGCGATGGGCGGTGGCGGCTTCTCGATGGAGCCTGACAACCCGGCGCTCGATCACTTCGTCCTCAGCCTCGCTCGCCGTGAGAATCCGTCGGTGTGTTTCCTCGCCACGGCATCCGGCGACGCACAGTCGTATATCGACAGCTTCTACGACGCGTTCAGAAAGTTGCCGTGCCGGCCGACGCATGTTCCATTATTCGCGCGCACACCCGATTTGAAGACGGTCCTGCTCGAGCAGGACGTGATCTACGTTGGCGGGGGCAACACCAAGAGCATGCTCGCGGTGTGGCGTGAGTGGGGGATGCCAGCGCTGCTGCGTCACGCGTGGCAAGACGGAACTGTGCTGGCCGGCATCAGCGCCGGTGCGATTTGCTGGTTCGAAACCGGGCTGACCGATTCGTCAGGAACAGGACTGTACCCGCTCCCCGGCCTCGGCTTCCTGGCTGATGCGTGCTGTCCGCACTACGACGGTGAGGCCGAGCGTCGACCGGCGCTACAGCGGCTGATCGAGGCCGGCACGATCACCGCGGCGCTCGCGCTCGACGATGGCGCGGCCGCGCACTTCATCAATGGCAAGCTCGCCAACATCGTCAGCTCGCGACCTCAAGCACGTGCGTACAGAGTGGAAGTCATGGAGGGTCAAGTACGCGAGACCATCCTGAACCCTGATTCCTGACTCCGATTCCTGATTCTTAGAGATAGTCGAGCAGTCCAGCCAGCGCGTTGTAGATGATGTCTGCGAGCTGACGGACGAGCGGCGACACCTGTCCCTCATCGACGGCGTTGAGAACCGTGACGGGGTCGGTGAGGAGCAGCCAGATGGTTGCGCCGGCGACAATGGCCGCAAGCGCGCCGATGACGACGGCAACGCTGGTGAGGCGACCGATCGCACTTTCGGAATCGACGTTCGACGCCAGATCGTCGGTGGTCACGAGGAAAATCCCGAGGAACCAGGCTAGCGTAGCACGGTCGTTTAGTGCCGCGTTCACACGGAACGCGCGCGGTCCGGCCAAAGCCGGACACTACACCTCTAGCGGAAGGACGCTTGGCGTGCCGAGCCCGAGCGTGTGCAACGAGTCTGCAATGGCAGAGTGGTCGCCGACGATCAGCGTGCTCATCTTCTCGGGCACAAGATACTGCGTCGCGACACGCGTGACATCGTCCTGAGTGATGGCGTTCACTTTCGGGACGAAGTCCGCGAAATAGGAATCGGGCAGATCGTAGAGCGCGAGTTGCGCAACCGAACGCGCCACCTGCTGCGCCGTCTCGAAGTTGCGCGGATATCCGCGGGTCAGCGACGCCTTGGCCAGCACCAGTTCGTCCGGCGTTGGCGGCCGCGAGTCACGCAGCCCCTCGATCTCGGCAATCGCATCAGCGATTGCGTCGGCTGTGGACACGGTGTGCACGCTGGCCTGGAGCACGAACGGAGACAGGCCGCGACGCCAATCGAAACCGGTTCGCGCGCCGTAGGTGTAAGCCTTCTCTTCGCGCAGCTTCAAATTGATGCGGCTCACGAATTGACCGCCGAGCAGCGCGTTCATCACCAGAAGCGCTGGATAGTCCGGCGTGTTGCGTCGCGCAGAGAGATGGCCGATACGCAGTTCCGACTGCGCTGCGGCTTCACGCGGCACGATCGCCAGACGCGGCGGCGCCATCTCCGACGGCTCGATCGCTGATGCACGCTGCACCGGTGTTTCCCGCGCCGCCAGGTCGGCCCATTCACCAAACGCGACCTTGGCGATCTCGAGCATCTCCTGATGCGACAGCGCGCCGGTCATCACCAGCGTGGCGCGAGACGGTTGAAACATCGCGCCATGCAGTGTGGACACATCCTCGAGTGAGATGCGCTTCAGTGCCGAATCGCTGCCGATCGGCACGTGTCCATACGGATGCTGCGCGTACATCAACCGCAGGAACGCACGCTCCGCGACGGCGGGCGGCAGATCTTTGAGCTGCTTCAGACGATCGAGCCGCATCTGCCGAACGCGCGTGAAGTCGGTCTCACGCATGCTCGGCTTCGTGGTCATGTCGGCGAGCAGTGATGCGCCACGCGTCCCGAATCGTGCAAGCGTGGTGAGCGAGAACGACATGACGTCAGGACTGACGTCCACGTCGTAGTCAGCGCCGATCCGGGCCATCGCGTCGGAGACATCGATGGCGCTGAGGGCGCCCGTTCCTTCGTCCAGCATGTCGGCGATGATCGCAGCGAGGCCCTCTCGGTCGGACGCATCGGCGCCGGATCCACCTTCAACCTGGAGCAGGATCGTGAGCACCGGGACGCTGGCGTGCTCGACGGTCCGGACCTCGAGTCCGTTGGACAGCCGGTGCCGCACGATCTCGGGAAACGAGAACGCCGGATCAGACCCAACCGCCGGCAGCCGGGATCGATCGACGGCAGTCACGAGACGGCCACTGGATCGGAGCCGGCGAGCGCAAGCGCGTTCTGGCCACGAGGAATCACGCTCAGCACGACGCGCGCATCGCGACGAAGATGCAGGGCAGCGGCCGACCGGACACTCTCGTGCGTCGCGCGACGATAGCGATCGAGATCGGCGGTGAAGAAACCGGGATTGCCGAGGAGCACGTTGTAGGCGTTCAGCTGATCGGACTTGCCGCCGAACCCGCCGACGGTCTGCAGTCGATAAATGAACTGCGCCTCGGCCTGCGCAAGCGCGCGCTCCATTTCGTCATCAGTCGGCCCCATCGCCGAGAGGCGATCGAGTTCGGCATCGATTTCGGCGTAGATCTCGGCGAGCGATTGCCCGGGCGCTGCGGTCGCCGCAAGCAAAAAGAAGCTTCCCAGCTCGCGCGAATGTTGATGTGCCGAGACATCGAGGGCAATGCGCCGCTCGTAGACGAGCGTGCGATACAGCCGCGACGTCTTGCCATTGGCCAGCAAGTCCCCGACGAGATCCAACTCGGCATCGTCAGGCGCGAACATCGCCGGCGAGAGCCACGCGATATAGATGCGCGGCAGCTCGACGCGGTCCTCCATCACGATCCGGTGCTCACGGGACAGCGATGCTGCGGCGATGACCGGCAGCGGTCGTGTGCCAGCGGGCAAATCGCCGAAGTACCGCTCGGCGAGATCGAACGCGCGCGGCGTCTCGACATCACCAGCCAGGACCAGCGACGCATTCGATGGATGGTAGTAAGTCCGGAAGAAGGCCTGGACGTCCTCGAGCTGCATCGCTCGAATGTCCTCGGCCGAGCCGATCGTCATCCAGCTATACGGATGATCCGGCGGATACAAGGCCGACGTGATCGCCATGATCGCCATACCGTACGGTCGGTTCTCGTAGTTCTGCCGTCGCTCGTTCAGCACGACGTCGCGCTGGGTCTCGAACCGCTCGCGAGTGACCGCAGGGAGCAGATAGCCCATGCGATCTGATTCCATCCACAACGCGCGATCGATCGCACTGGTCGGCACCACTGCCCAGTAGTTGGTCCGGTCGGTGTTGGTCGATCCGTTGAGCAGCGCGCCCGCCTGCTGCAGCGGCGGAAAGAACCCGGTGTTGTGATGCTCGGAGCCTTCGAACATCAGGTGCTCGAACAGGTGCGCGAACCCGGTGCGCCCGGGCCGCTCGTTCTTCGAGCCGACGTGGTACCAGAGGTTCACCGCGACGATCGGCACGTGATGGTCCTCGTGGACGATCACGTCGAGCCCGTTGGCCAGTGTGCGCTTGGTGTAGGGAAGATCGATGGAGGTCATCGCGCGATTAACCGCTTGGTCCTCAGTTCTTGGGCCTTGGTTCCTCGTCCGTCCCTGGTCCTAAGTCCGTCCCTGGTCCTTCGTCCGTTGGCCGCGTGAACATCCCGGACCAAGGACCATGGACTCCGGACGGACCAAGAACAAAGCACCAAGGACCACGAACTTCTCCTATCGCACCGGAATTAGCGGGATCTTGCCCTTGTTCGCTTCCGCCGACTTGTGCGCGACGATCGACACCTGCGCCGCGGTACGCTCGGCGACGGTCAAGAATGCCCTCGCTGCTTCTGATGCCGGCTCTGCGACCACGAGAGGCACGCCGGTATCTCCGCCCTCGCGGATCGGTTGATAGAGCGGCAGCCGGCCAAGAAACGGAACGTTCATCTCTGACGCCATCGCCTCACCGCCGCCGTGACCAAACAAGTCCGACTCGTGATGGCAATTGGTGCACCGGTGGTAGCTCATGTTCTCGACGATGCCGAGCGTCGGGATGTTGAGCTTCTGATACATCCGCACTGCGCGACGGCTATCGGCGAGCGACACCTGCTGCGGCGTGGTCACGACGACTGACCCGACGACGGGGATCGTCTGGCTCAGACTCAGCGCAATGTCGCCGGTGCCTGGTGGCATGTCGATGATCAAGTAGTCCAGGTCCCGCCATGCGACTTCGCGGAAGAACTGCTGAATGGCCTGGTGCAGCATCGGACCGCGCCAGATGATCGGCGCGTCGTCATTGGTGAGGAACCCGATCGAGACAACCTGGAGGCCGTACTTCTCTGCAGGAACGATGCGCTGTCCGTCAGTACCCAGCTGCGTGTTGTTGAGACCCAGCATGATGGGGATGTTCGGACCGTACATGTCGCCGTCGAGAATCCCGACCCGGCTGCCGCAACGCGCCAGCGCCAACGCCAGGTTCACCGAGACTGTTGTCTTGCCGACTCCACCCTTCCCCGCGCCGACGGCGATGACGTTCTTCACGCCCGGCATCGGTGGACGGCCAGCTTCAGGGAAAACCGCCGCACGCACTTTGGCCGTCAGCTGCACCTTCACGTCCGACACACCAGCCACCGCACGTACCGCCGCAGCGGCCTGGTCGCGCATCTGATCCTTGGCGGGACACGCCGGCGTGGTCAGCTCGATCGTGAACGAGGCGCGGCCGTCGGCGATCGTCAGGTCCTTCACGAAGCCGAGCGACACAATGTCTTTCCGGAGGTCGGGATCGACGACGACGCGCAGCGCATTCAGCACGGCGTCGCGGTCTACAAGAGCCATATCCTGATCATTCTACCGGTTCCAAAGGTGCCGAAGGTTCATCGCGAACCTCCTGAACGAAAACCCCCGGAACCTGCGGAAGCCTCTGAACCATGAACCTCGAATAACCGGCGCCCTTCATTCGTGAGCAGCACCCAGAGCGCATAGACGCCGAGGGCTGTGCCAAATGGCAGCACGACGAGATCGACCAGCGCCAACGCGAGCATGAGGACGCGGCCGAATGCCGTACGCCGACGCAGCAGCACCGATGCCCATGCGTGGGCACCGCCGTAGAGCAGACTGAAGACACCAATCATCGCCAGTGCAGCCGCGGTCAGGCCGGCAGCGAATTCGACACCGGTTCCGACCGAATCGAGGAGCTGGGCGAGCGCACCGGCCGACAACAACAGAGTGGAGACACCGACGAGCATCGCCAGCGCTCCCCAGAGGCCGGCCAGGATCGCTAGAAGCCTGACGTGCCGTTCCACTCAGGTCGGAGGCCGGCTTAGCCGGACTGACTGACGAGGACGTGAAGTTCGATGCGGGTGGTAAGGTTCTGGCGGGGCGTCACCGAAAACTGAAAACGAGCACCGTCGTTGACACCGGCGGGAATCGTGACGTGCAGCGGCTGATGCAGGAGCTCGGCGCCGGTACCGTCACAATGAACGCAGGTTTCGGTCCACGATTCGCCCCGTCCGCCGCAGTGCCGGCACGTGCAGTGGACGGGCACGTCGAGAGGTATGGTCGCACCGCGGCGCGCCTCTTGCCCCGAGAGATGGACCGTCGCACGTAATTGCGAGGGCCGCTCATCGGCGAGGAACGCGCGTCGAATTCGCGCCAGTGCGAGTTCGACCGACGGGAAATCAATGGCGACTTCGTCGGCAAAGCAGCTCGCGTCGTGGCGGTCCTCACCTGCGATGATTGCGACCGAATCGCCGCCGCGCGGACGGAAGGTGCCCCGCTTCATGACCGTGAGGGTACGATAGGGATCGCCCTAGGAGAAGTCAATGGTGACCAAGGAGTGCCCGCTCTGTGGCGAGATGATGCAGTTGCGTGAACGGGAGATCGTCGATCGCGTGCCTGGTTACGCACAGACCAAAACGACGAAATCCTTTGAGTGGCTTTGCCCGGAGTGTGACTACTTCGAGGACTATGACGAGGACGAGAACGAAGGGTAATCCTAGTGCCCAGGCTCAGGGCAGGCCGGCGCCTGCCTCAGCGGGCCCCCAGTGTCAGCATCAATTCCTTCCGGACGGCTTCATCGACCTCATCAAGGTTGAGCGCGGTCTCGCACTCATCGCACAGCAGTTCCTGCACGTAGGGGCGGCCCTCTTCGGAGACCTCGACCCGCGAATCCTCGACATGGACGACGTGCATCTGGAGCGTTTTCACGAGAAAGTTCTGGTCGTTCCCACAGCTGGGACAGGTCAGCGCCACGCGTGTCTCCTCTTTCGTCGTCAATCGTTTCTCCCCAAAACTTGATTCTATGGGCTGAATCCGGCAGGTGCAATGCAGAAAGTGATGCCGTGATGTGCAGCTGGGCTGATTTGTGAGACGAACACAGCCCCTGGACCTCGGTTTTGTGCAGATTCAGCCCGAAAACGAGCGATCCCTGTTCAGGAAATGCCTGCGTCGCCGGCGTAGAGAAGTTGTGTAACGACTCGACATCCAGGAAAGAGCGCGGCGGCGGCCTGCTCGTACAAAGCTGTTTGCGCGTCGTGCTCGGGGCGTCGCCGTCCGGTTTTGAATTCGAGGACCGCCACGTCGCCGTCTGACTTCTGAACGAGACAGTCGATCGTGCCGCGCACGACGCGATCCTCGATCGAGAGCGAGAACGGGACTTCATGGAAGGCCGTTCCCGACAGATACAACGCGCGCAGTTCCTCGTGCCCGGTAAAGGCTCGATACGCGGCGGCCGCGCGGCGTATCACGGCGTCGCGATCCGCCATCGCGAACGACTCCTCGACGCGAACGAGTGAGCTGAGACGCTCAGCGATCCAGTCATCGCTGACTTCAGCGGCAAGACCTTCGCGCTGTAACAGCCGATGCACGAGTGTGCCGACGAGACGATCGGAGTCATCTGTGCCTGTCGTCGACAGGCGGGTCTCAACACCCGCTTCTACGAGATTCGGTCCCGCGATCATTTCCGCGACGGTCTGGCGCGGCGGCACGGTCTGGTCAAGACGGGCGAAATCGCTTTCCAACGACACCGGCGCGGTGCGGCCTGAACGTGCGACGCCTGCATCGCCCCGACGATCGGGAGCCGATGCACAGACACGCATTGCATGCGATACGCCAGACGTGGCTTTCCACGTGACAACGTTTTCGGAACGGCCACCCGCGGCCCCAAAGCACGCGAGGAACGATGCTGGCAGCACTTCCGCCAGGCTGCCGCGACCCGGCTGTACGACGCCGTCCTTCAGCACGGTGCCGAGATAGAGCCGATCCCGCGCGCGGGTCATCGCGACGTAAAGCAGACGCTTGGTTTCCTCGCGCTCTTTGTCGGCCTGATCCTCGTCGCCGCTCGATTGAAAGTCGCCGACCGCTACCGATCCATCTTCGTCACCCGATGTCGCGATGCGGATCGGCGCACGCCGGTTCGCGGTCCCGCGTGCGAGGTTGACGACGAAGACAACCGGGAACTCCAGCCCTTTGGCGGCGTGCACGGTCATCAGGCTCACCGCGTCCGACGCATCGATCGCCGCATTGGCATCGTCGCCGACGGCCAGGCGATCGAGGTGTGAGGCAATGCGATCGAGAGTGGCGTATCCGCGGTTCTGGATGCGGCGGATGATGGCGCGGATCTTTTTCAGGTTTTCACGCGCCTGCAGGAATCGAGGGCCGCGAATCTCGACGAGATAGGCCGACTCCTCGAGCACGCAGTCGAGCAGTTCTGCGGGCGGCATTCGATCGACGAGTGCCCGCCAGCGTCGCGACGAAGCCCGTGCCGCCGACAGCGCATCGGCATCGTCAGCATCAAGTTGTGCGAGGGCGGCCGGCGGCACTTCTGCGATGAGTGCATCGGCTAACGCCGGCGCCCGCCTTCGCTCGGCGTCGACGGGGCTCGCCGTCGAACTCGAGGCGGCGAGCCTGCGCAATCCTTCGTCGGAGATACCAACGAAGCGGGAACGCAGCCATGCTGCGGCGCGCAAATTGGAGAGCGGATCGGCGAGGTACCACAGCAGCGCCAGGACGTCCTTGATTTCGTCGGCATCGAAGAAGCCGAGACCCTTGTAGACGTACGACGGCAGACCGTATCGCTCGAGTGCCGCTTCGAACTCACGATGGCTCTCGCGCGTGCGGAAGAGGATCGCGATATCGCCCGGGCGAATCGGCCGGCGCACACCGGTGTTGCGGTCGCGGACGAGCGCGCCTTCAGAAATCAGCCGCGAGATCTCGGCGGCCGTCGTCTCTGCACAGGATTCCGGCGTGTCGCCGGTCAAAAGCGCGAGCGCCTCAGATGTTGTGTCCGGCTTTAGCCGGACCTCCGGTGTCGTGTCCGGCTTCAGGTGGACCTCATCGTCAACCGGAAATCGATCTTCTTCTTCGTACTGGAAAGCGTCGGGCCTGGCCGATGCCTTTTCGATGTCGTGACACAGGTCGTTGACGAAGGCCAGCAGTTGCGGCACGGAACGAAAGCTGCGCGAGATCGATCGCTTGACGTCGCCATCGGGACGAAGTCCTTCGAGATGCCGCGCCGCCTCGCGCAGCATCGAGACGTCCGCGTCGCGAAACCCGTAGATCGACTGCTTCCGGTCGCCGACGATGAAGACTGTCGGATGGAGAGGACCTGAGTCGGCAAGACCAGCGCCCTCGCCCCACGATTGCGTCAACAGCGCAACCAGATCCCATTGGGCGCGACTGGTGTCCTGGAACTCGTCGACCAGCACGTGGTGGTAACGCGATTCGAGGCGATACCGGCTTTGCGCGAACTCCTCCATCTGGCCGAGCAGCTCTCGCGCGTGGAGTAACAGGTCAGGAAAGTCGAGCACGGCATGGGCGTCGAGCGTGCGGCGATATTCAGCCTCGGCGACCTTGAACATGCGCCACACGCCGCGTGAGACCAGCACGTTGAGATCGCGACGATAGGCGGCGTATGCATCGACGATGCCTGCCGCATGCGTGAAGACGAGATCGCGATGGACCTGCCAGTCAACTGCCGACGCGAAGTCATCGCGGCCATAGAGCAGCCGCGAGGTTCGCGGCTGGCCGTCCTGAGTGAGGAAGTGCTCACGCGTGCGGGCAAAGGCGGCATGGACCTGCGCCGAATCCAGCGCCTCCTCGGTCTGAAGCTGCGCGTCCAGGACGCGGAGGAGGCGTCGCAGAATCAGGAATGGCGGCTCGAGGGGACCGGTTTCGAGGAACCGATCCAGCCCGCCGCGCATCCCGGCAAAGACGTCCATCAACGCGCCGGCACCGCGGCGCGCAGCCGTGCTCAACGTCAGATCGCGCGGACCGGACGACAGAAACCGCGACAGCACCGCGGGCGCCGCGATGCGGCGGTCGAGCAGTGCGGCGAGCCCGGCGCGAGCGCGTCGGTCGCCAAGCTGCGCAAAGACGAGCGCGACGTGCTCGTCGTCGGTGGCAAGACTGCGGCAGATGCGCAGCGCGCGATCGAGCGACTCGGTGACCAGTCGCGGCACTTCGGTTTCGTCGGCCATCGAGAAACCGGGATCGAGACCGGCTTCGAGTGGAAATTCGCGCAACAGCGACAAACAGAACGCATCGATCGTGCTGATGGTGACGTCGGCCGTGCGATCGCGCAGTTGACGCCAGCGCTCACGTGGGAACTCACCGCGCGCGGCCGCATCGCGCAGCGTCGCCACAATCCGTTCGCGCATTTCGGCGGCGGCTTTGCGGGTGAAGGTCAAGGCGAGGATCTCGCCCGGATCCACGCCGGCCTTCAGCAGGTTGACGTAGCGGTTCACCAGGATCCGCGTCTTTCCGGTTCCGGCTGATGCTTCCAGAGCGACGTTGAACCGAGGATCCACAGCGCGTTCGCGTCCCGCGCGATCGCGCGCGTCGATTCGCGATTCCACCGTCTCCGGTTCCGGTGCCTGCCCCGCCGGCGGCGAAGGCGGGTCCTGCTCGAATGGCAGACGGTAGTTAGTCATGGTCCACGTAGTCCTTGCGGCAGACAGCCACATACGCGCACCACGTACAGATGATTGGATCGTAGGGCCTGGCCGGAAACTCGCCTCGCTCGATCCCGTCGACTGCGCTAAACAGTCGTTCCCGCGCTGCGCTCAGCACTTCGTCACACGCCGCCTGCCCCGAGCCTCGCCGAGACGGTTTGATGACGGGAACGTACGAGCGTTTGCCGGAAAACGCGATGTAGGCTGCTTCATCGATCGCCCATCGATCGGCACCACCTGCCTCGCGTTCCTGCGCACTCAGCGCGTAGATCGGTACCTGCAACGCACGTCGCGGATTCGGCGCCGATCCGGTCTTGTAATCGATGACCCGCAACCGGTTGCCTTCGAGAAGGTCGATCCGATCGGCCACTCCCCTCAGCGCGACGCGTCGCCCGTTCGGATCACCGAGACTAAACTCTCCCTCGAGCCGATGCTCGAGCCGTCTTGATGTAACCCGGGCATCGCTTGACACCTCACGCTCGAAGACCACATCGACGCT
>DATCXH010000286.1:0-5417 GCA_036565925.1 Vicinamibacterales bacterium | reverse complement strand
TCGCGATCACGCCGCCGTGTGTGGCTGCGCCGTGTCGCGCTGCTACGAGCAGCGACGCGACGCGTGTGCGCGATGCGATTCCGGCGAAGCCGATTTTCACAAGCCTCGCCCCGGCTGTCGCGTACGCCTCCGCCGTGCAGGCGATCGCGCGCTCGTCCTCCGCATCGCCGAGCGCGGCCGTCACGGGACGTCCGCCGCCAACCTCCGCGACGATCTGGGCGAATGTGACGAGGTCGACGGCGCCAAGCGCGCCCGATGCAGGCTCCTTGGCGTCGATGATGTCGGCTCCGCCCGCGCCCGCCGCCGCGGCTTCCACCGCGTCGCGCACACTGACCAGCAGTCGCATGTTCAATTCAGAGAGGACGCACGTTTCACGACGAGGGATTCGACGAGATCGAACACGTTCCGGCGATGGCTGCGCCGATCCTCGGCGACCGTGGATGAAGATGTCGTCACGACGACGAGCTGCAGATCGGCGACCACGAAAATGTACTGACCGCCGAAGCCCCAGGCGTAGTACGCGCCATGTCCGCCCAACTCGCGGATCCACCAGCCATATCCGTATTCTTGATCGCTCCAGTATGAACGGCCGCGAGGTACGAACGAACGATCGATCCACGACGCGGGAACAATCTGCCGTCCCTGCGCGTGTCCGCGATCGAGATACAGCTGCCCGAATGCCACCATCTGACGCGGGGTCAGCAGCATGTCATTGCCGCCGAAATAGATGCCCTGCGGATCTCGGGGCCACTGCGCGATCGTGAAACCGAGTGGACGGCCGATCGTGTCGTTGGCAAACTGCCAGGTGCTCGTGCCGGTGGCCTTCGTGAGAATCGCCGAAAGCAGATGGGTGTTGCCGGTGCTGTATTCCATCTGCGTGCCGGGCTCGCTCAGCAGCGGACGGTTGAGCGCATGTTGCACCCAGTTGCGACTCTGCACCCATGCTCCGTAATTCCGGTTGCTCGTCGTCTCCAGGCCAGAACGCATCGTAAGGAGATCCTCGATCGTGATGCGTTGCTTTGCGCTGTCGCGGTCTTTCTTCAATTCGGGGAAGTAGTTGGCGATTGGTGTCTCCACGCTGCCGATGAGACGGCGCTGGATCGCGATGCCGACCAGCGCGGAGATGAGGCTCTTCGAGGCGGATTTGATATTCGCGGGGCGCGTGGCGCGTGCGCCGTTGAAGTAGCGTTCGACGACCAGCTCGCCGCGGCGGCTCACGAGAAGACTGTGTAGACGCGGCAGCTCCCTCGCGACCGCGAGGCCATCCTCAAAACCGCTGCCGGACGCTACCCCTTCCGTCCGGCTAAAGCCGGACGCTACGAGAGCGGCGAGCGCGATCGGTGCAATCACGCGCATCGAGCGCTACTGCGGCCGCTTGAACAGACCGACCATTACGGCTTTGCCGAGAATGTGTCCCTGCATTGCGGCGAAGACCGCTGAGCGCGTCTCCTGCTCATTGGCGCCGTGCGGCACGTCGATCGTCGTGTCGAGCGCGTAGAGTTCGAACGTGTAGTGATGCTTCGGGCCGGCCGCGCGAGCGCCGGGGCCGCGATATACCTGACCGGAGGCGCTCACCTGACGGCTGCCGTCGGGCAGCTTCTCGCCCTGCGGTTGGCCTTCGCTCAAACCGGTCGCCGTTCCTGGAATGCCCCACACCAGCCAGTGCACCTGCGTGTTCGTCGTCTTGTTGATGGAGACGTCGGGGTCGTGCATGTGCAGAACGAAGCTGCGTGTACCCGCCGGCACGTTGGTCCACGTGAGTGTGGGCGACACGGGCTTGTCGACGGCCTGTGTGTACTTCAGCGGGATGTCGTCGCCATCGGGCCACGCCGCTGTCGTGATAGTGAGGCCGGGGGCAGCGGGTGCGGCCGGCGGTTGCTGTGCGGGCGCTGCCTGCTGTGCAGGCAGCGGGAGGTTCAGGACGACGGCGAACAGCAGGACGAATAACAGTGAGCGCATATGTTGACTCTCATGGGCTCTGGGCTGTCAAAGCCTAAAGCCTAAGCTCAAAGCCTAGCGTTTGATGCCGTCCTGCCAGTTCAGCACGACGGCCAACTCGCGTTGTGAGTTTTCCTGCACGGGCATCACCAGGAGCAGACGCTGTCCATCCCGTGTCGCGTCGGCCAGTGTTCCAGGATTCTGATTGCTCAGCAACTCGAGCGGCAACTGGAATAGAGTCTTTGGCGGACTGGTCTGGAACGCCGGTCCGCTTGCGACGTCCACGGCGACGACCGCTCCCTCGCCGTTCAGAAACATGAGCTCCTTGCTGTCGGAGCGCCAGCGTGCCATGCCTCGCGTGCCTTTCGACACCATCCATTTGCCCGATGTCTTGGAGCCCCCGACTGAAAACGGCTGCACGTAGATCTCGTCGCGGCCCGTCTCGGCCGACATATAGGCGATCCAGCGATCGTCCGGCGACACATAGGCGCCGCGCGCCGGAGCCTGAATCACGAGCGTTGGTGTGCGCTTTCCGTCGGCATCGGGAGTCACCGGGAGTGCTTGGACGTTTCCAGCCATCGTGAAGATCAGATAGCCGTTGTGCGTCCAGTCCGTCAGATTGGTGAGGCCATCTTTCGCGAACAGCAGTTCGTCAACGCCCGAGCCGTCGGCGGCCTTTCGATAGATGCCTTCCGTGTTGTTGCGATAGGACTGCCAGGCGATCGAGCGGCCGTCGGGCGACCAGACTGGCTGGCTATCGCGGCCCGGATCGAAGGTAAACCGGGTGCTGACGCCGGTTGCCAGGTCGACGATCCAGATGTCCGAGTTGTTCGGTTGCCTGGGATCGATCTGTACGACGGCGGCCCGGCTGCCGTCGGGTGAGACCTTCATCGTGCCGTACGGCGCACGCTCGCCCGGTCGCCCGACGACGTCGCCTTTGCGCGAATACCACGTGAGCTGCCGATTGTTGCCCGACACCGATCGATAGACGAGCGTGCCCGTTCGCGATGATGAGAAGTAGCCGAGCGCGGCAGGGGACACACCAGACACTTGTTCAGTGACGGCCATCGCTTCGCCCTTCAGCGCCAGGCTTCCCATATCGAACTCCTGCGCGAAGAGCGTTTCGTCACGCAGGAACAACAGTGTGAGCGGAGCGTTCGCGCTGCGTTGCGCGAGGGTGACACCGTAGTCCGTCTTCAACAGCGGCGTGGTGCTTTGCGCATCGGGCGCCGCCTGAAGATCGCCGACGAAGATCGATCGCATGCCGGCGGGTGCACCCCGCATGAAGAGGAAGTGCCGTCCGTCGGGCAGTATCAGCGGATGTACATGAGCCTCCTGCGCATTGGCGGGTTTGGTCACCGGCGTCAGGGTTCCGCCATTCGCCGTCGTCTTCATGATTCCATTGATCGACCCCACGAGGATGGTCCCGTCGGCAGACCACGAGCCTCCGATGACCGGCGAGAGATCGGCGAGCGCTTGTGCGGGGCCGCCGTTGGTGTCGATCTTCATCAGTTGTTTCTGGCCGCCGTAAGCGACAAACCGGCTGTCGGGTGACCAGAACAGCGCGACGGTCTGTTGGTTGATGCGAGCATCCTCGAGTGGTTTCGCGATCGGCGAGTCGAGTGTTCGAAGCCACAGACGAGGTTCGCCGTCGTAACCGTATGCGGCGAACACGATCTTGCGGCCATCGGGAGAGACCGCCGACATTCCCCACTGCGTGAAGTTCACGCTCTCGGGAAGGCTGATCTGAAAGCGCACGACGTCGGCCGCAGGGGGGGCTTCGCGGAAGTAACGATAGGACACACCTGCGAGAGCCAGGGCAAGCAGCGCGGCAACGCCACCAAGTGCGACGAGCAATGTCTTGCTCGTCTTCGCCGCGACGACCGATCCCGCCGGTGCGCTGTCCACCAGCAGCATCGCATCCCCCGCATCACGCAATCGCCGCTTCGGGTCTTTTTCGAGACATCGCTGCAGCAGTGGCCGCACCTTGGCCGGCACGCGCTTGAGATCGGGATCGTGTCGAACGACGGACGCGAGGACGTCGGTCACCGTGTCGCCCTCGAACACCTGCTCGCCGGTGAGCATCTCGTAGAGGATCACGCCGAACGCCCAGATGTCGGCGCGCTTGTCGACGTTGCGGCCGCGCGCCTGCTCGGGAGCCATGTAGGCGGCGGTGCCGAGGATCACGCCTGCGCCTGTTGACGCCACGGTGAGCGTCGGCGCATCTTCGATCGACGTCGTCGAACTCCAGGGCCCTTCGGCTTTGGCCAGTCCGAAGTCGAGCAGCTTGACCGTGCCGCCTGGCGTGATCTTGATGTTGGCCGGCTTGAGATCGCGATGGACAATGCCCTTGTTGTGCGCGGCTTCGAGACCGTCGGCGATTTGCCTGGCGATCTCCAACGCTTCGTCGATCGGAATTGCACCTTGCTTGATGCGCTCGGAGAGCGTCTGGCCCTCGACCAGCTCCATGATGAGCGCGCGGTCTTCGACACCGTAGATGGCGGCGATGTTCGGATGGTTCAAAGACGCGAGCACCTGCGCCTCGCGTGTGAACCGCGCCATGCGCTGGGAGTCGCGGGCGAAGTCCTCCGGGATCAGCTTGATCGCCACCTCACGGCCAAGCTTGCTATCGGTCGCGCGATAGACCTCGCCCATCGCACCTTCGCCAAGCTTCGAGGAAATCTTGTAGTGAGCGATGGAGTCCGGCGTCATCGGCGCGCATAGTACTACGCCATCTGACGTCGTCTTTTTACCCGTTTACGAAAACGGCCGGTAGAGGCGGGGTCCTTCGACCCGCCTGGGAAAACCTCGTTGACGCGCGTCTTTAGACCCGCCTGGGAAAACCTCCGTAGAGGCGGGTCTTTAGACCCGCCTGGAAAAACCTCCGTTGACGCGGGTCTTTAGACCCGCCTGGCGGCATTCGCCTTGAAATCTCCGCGTGCATCGCCAATCGTCCACCGCGTTTGAGCGGGTTTTCGTATGTCGGCCGATATCAGTATTTCCTGACGATTTGCACATGCGGCCGGCAGAAATCCTTTGAGGATGAACCAGAAGCGACCTGGATGACAGGGCAGATTACGCATTTTTTCGAGTGTCGGCAGTTTGCAGTTATCGCGTACTGCGTGATGCCCGACCATGTCCATGTTCTGATTGAAGGTCTCGCCGATGACGCCGATCTAAAGGCGGTCATGCATGACTGGAAACAGGACACGGCATTCGCGTGGAAGTACCGAACAGGGGCGCGTCTGTGGCAAGAGGGTTACTACGATCACATCGTGCGCGAACGCGATCCCGTGATCGGGATCGTGCGATACATCCTCAACAATCCATTTAGGGCGGGGCTCGTCGCCGATGGAGCTACGTACCCCTTCTCGGGATCTTCGAGGTTCACTCGAGAAGAACTGCGGGACGCGTTGATCGATTGGCGTCCGCCGTGGGAGTAGGCGAGTCTGAAGACTCGCCTCTACGAACATAGCAAG
>DATCXH010000460.1:0-3901 GCA_036565925.1 Vicinamibacterales bacterium | reverse complement strand
GTTGCTCACCTCAACGATGGTGACGCTGGTGCTCGTGCCGGCCGTCTACACGGTCTTCGAAGAAGGACTGTCGGGGGTCTTCAAGAAGGGCGCGAAAGCGCATTAAACGACAGCCGTAGGGCGGGTCCTGTTCTGTGGACCCGCCGGGTCTCAAGAACACGACCCGCCTCTACGCAGTCAGCGTCCGTAGCAACTCTTCTACCGTTTTCCCTGTGACGGGATCGCGCCAGTCCGGCGCGATCTCGGACAGCGGCTCCAACACGAATCGTCGTTCCCGAAAGCGCGGATGCGGCACGATCAACGACGGGGCCTCGTCGATGATCGCCTCCCCATAGAGAATCAGGTCCAGGTCCAGTGTGCGCGGCGCACCGGCAAACGGACGCTCGCGTCCGAGATCACGCTCGACGGCGAGGAGTGTTTCGAGGAGAGCGCGCGCGGTGAGCGAGGTCTCCCCTACTGCGGCCGCATTGAGAAATGTTGGCTGGGGACCGACGCCTACCGGCGCTGTGTCGTGGACGGTGGAGACGCGCAGTCGATCGATCGAGGGTTTGAGCGCGTCGAGGGCCGAGCGCAGATAGCCTTCACGATCGCCCAGATTGCTTCCCAGTGCGATCGCAACGCGAGTCACCGTCTCCTAACCTTTGACCTTTACCTTTACCTTTGACCTTTGACCTTTGACCTTATTCCTGCCAGCGATCGGGAAGCACCGCGCCCACGCGCGCGACGCCACCAGTGCGGCGGCCGATCACGTCCTCGAAGCCTGCGGCGGCCTGTTCGAACAGTCGCTGATGCTCCAGCGACTCGCCGAGCACGACGTTCAACATCGTGCGATGACGGGCATGCGAGACAGCGTCGACACGCTCGCGCCAGCGCGCCACGAAAGCGCTGAGGAACTTGGCGTCGGCGGCAAGGATCTCACGGTAGCGACCCGCGTCGCCTTTCTTCCCCTTCGGCTCTTCCGGCGTCGTCAACGGCAATGTGGACTCCGGCAGCGTCGCTCCCAGTTCGTTGAGTGCACTCTGCAACCACGCGAGATGCGTCTCTTCGCGAGCAATGACGTACTGGTAGGTGTTGTTGAAATCGTAATGGCCGACCACGCGGGCCGCGGCTTCGTGTCGCTGCAGCAGCGCCAGCCGTTCAGCAGCGAACTCGGTCAGAAACTTCTTCAGCTCGTCCTGTTGCATGCTTATGAATTCTGCTTCTCTTTGCAGCTGATGCAGGACCGCGTCCACGGGATCGCGGTGAGGCGGGCTTCGGCAATCGGCTCACCGCAGTCGCGGCAGATGCCGTACGAACCCTCTTCGATGCGACGCAGCGCGCCTTCGATGGCCTGCAGGATCTTCGCGTCGGTCTGTTTCAATTTCAGCTGGATGTGGACTTCGTTGTTGCCCGCGGCCTGGTCGGCCATGTCACCCTGACGCCCTGAGTTGTTCTCCATCGTCCACTGCAGCGGTTTGCTCGCAGTCCCGCCGAGCAACTCGGAACGCTTTCGCATCAGCGCATCCCGAAAGATCTCCACATTCATTGCTTGGAGCCCCCTGGCCGGCCCGTCACGCCCGGGCCAAGCGGGAATTGTACACCACGCACCTCGGCCTGGCGGGTGGCGCGAGGCTACTCCGCCCGCAGTGTCGCGAGCGGTTTGTGGCGCAGAACGTCCAGGCTGGCCAGGACGCCGATGGCCGCAACGAACATCGAGGTCACGATGATGCCGCCAACCGTCAGACCCGGGGAGGGCTCCCAGGGCAGGTCCAGCGCATAGCGGGCCACGGCCCAACTCAGGGCGACGGCCCCAAGCGCACCGACGGTACCGGCGATTGCGCCAAGCACGCCGTATTCAACGAGCAGCGTCGTCGCAATGAGACGGCTGCTCGCACCGAGGGTCTTCAGAATGGCCGCCTCGTAAACACGTCGGAACTTCGTCATCGAAACCGCGCCGACGAGAATCAGGCTGCCGCTCAGGAGCACGAGGGCTCCGACGACGGTGACCGCCAGCGTGACGTTGTTGACAATGGTGGCCACCGTCTCGAGCACCTCGCGAAGATCGATGACCGACACGTTTGGATAGCTGTTGACGAGCAGCCCCTGCATGCGCGCGCGAGCGGTTGGGTCTTTCGCGCCACGCACCGCAGCAATGAAGGTGTGCGGTGCATTGTCGAACGGACCGGGCCTGAAGACGATCATGAAGCCGCCGGCACGAAAATCGCGAAAATCCACTTCGCGGAAACTGGCCACACGTGCGGTGACCATGCGGCCGAGCACGTCGAAGCGCATCTCGTCGCCCAACTGAATCTGGAATCGCTCGCGGAGGCCCACCTCGATCGACACCTCCGGCATGTCGGAAGATGGCTCTTCGTTCCACCACTTTCCGTCGACCAACTTCTCGTTGGCCTCGAGGTTCGAACGATACGTGATAGTGAACTCGCGTGAGATGCCTCCCCTGCCACGCACGTCCTCATAGCTCTCGAGGTTCACGTCGCGACCGCGCACCCCGACGATGCGCGCGCGCAGCACGGGAATGAGCTTTGGCGCAGGGTCCGCACCATTCTCGCGATCGACGAGTGCGGTCACGCCGTCGCGTTGCGCCGGCTGAATGTCCATCAGGAACATGTCCGGCGAATCGTCACCCATCTGCAGCGCGAAGTCGCGCAGCAGGTTTGCCTGCAGGCCGCGGACACCAAGGATGAAGAACGTTCCGAGTCCAACGGCGAGCAGAATGATGCGGGTCTGATTGCCCGGACGTGCGACGCGCAGCACCGCCTGGCGCAGCGCGAACGATCGTGCGTAGCGAAGCGGCTGCACCGCGCGGACCAGCGCCCAGCCCGCGAGATGCAGAACGAACGCGACCGCGACGAATCCAGCGGAGAGCACCAGACCGACGGCGAGCGATCCCGCTTGCCATGCCGCAACGCCGACCAGCGATGCGGCGACCGCCGCGGCCACGCCCCATTTGACCCAGTCGAACCGCGCCGTCGATCCCGCGTCCTGCCGCAGCAGCAGCGATGGCTTGACGTTGCGAATCTCGAGCAGCGGGACGACCGAGAACAGCACCGACACGAGCAGGCCAACCGCGAGTCCCTGAATGACTGCGCCAGCGGTCAACCCGTACTCGACTTCGAGCATGGCCGCGAGGTCGCCGACGAACAGCGGCAACAGCATCATGACAACGCCGGCGATGACCACGCCCAGTGCACTTCCGGCGAGGCCCAGAAGCAGCACCTGCGCGAGATACACGCTGAGCACTTGCCTGGTCGTGCTGCCAATGCACTTCAGGATCGCAATGCTGCGGACCTTCTGTTGCACGAACACACGGGTCACGCTCGACACGCCGATGCCGCCGAGGATCAGTACCACGAGCCCGACAAGGCTGAGATAGTTCTCGGCTCGCGTGAGGTTCTCGCTCATGCGGCCTTCGTTCTGTCGATACGATCGGGCACGCACGAAGTCGTTGACGAACGCATCCGAGAGCTCGCGTGCGAGCAGCGTGCTGACGTCGCGTCGTCCGGGTGCCGGCGGCGGGCCGGGCACCTGCAACAGCAACTCATATGACGCACGACTGCCGAACGACAGCAGGCCCGTGGACGGCAGATCGGCGAGATCGATGAACAGGCGCGAACCCAACGAGAACGCGCCGAGGTTGCGTCCCGGTTCTTTCTCGATCACGCCGCGAATCTGAAAGCGCTGGGTGCCGATCAGCAGGTCGTCCCCAACCTGCAGATTGAGCTGTGCGAGCAACTCCGGCCGCACTAACGTCCCGTGGTTCTGCAGCAACGCGTGCGAGTATTTGCCTTCGCGCAGCGTCATCGTGCCGTAGAGCGGATAAGCGTCCTCGACAGCGCGGAGTTCAACCATCCGCGTCATCGTGGCGTTCGGCGGCCGGACCATGGTCGCGATTTCGATCGCC
>DATCXH010000386.1:0-3654 GCA_036565925.1 Vicinamibacterales bacterium | reverse complement strand
AGCCGCAAGTCTCGATTCACCCTGAGGTCGCTCACGCCATCCGGTCCTTCGATGCGGTCATCATCGGGCCAGGCAGTTTCTTCACCAGTCTTTTGCCACCGCTGCTCGTGCTCGGCGTCAGGGAAGCCATTGCCGATGTGCGAGGGCCGATCATCCTGATCGCCAATCTGCTGACTGAAGGCCACGGCATGGAAGGGTTCACAGCCGCGGAGGCGGTGCGCTGGGTCGAGCGCGCGATCGGCCGGCGCGTGGACGTGGTGATCGCCAACAACAGCCGTCCGTCAGAGGGCGTGCTGCGGAACTACGCTGCGGAGCACAAGGCACCGCTCGAACTCGGCGAGCTCGATCCGAACGTCGAAGCCGTACTCGGGCCGTTCTGGAAGAGCGACATCGCCCGCCACGATCGCCGTCGTCTGGCGTTCGCGGTCTGGTCGGTGCTGAGCCAGCGCTTGATGACTAACGAGGCCTCCCCTCAGACCGTGGAGCAAGCAGGGCCTGGTTAGTCTTCAGTGTCTCTTTGCCCCGCTTCGCGGGGCGAGCCGTCGTGACCGGTGAACTCGAGTCGTTTGTCAGCATACCAGCCGGTTCCGCCGGCTAGGTCGCCTTCAACAGTGATGCTGGGTTGACGCGCAGCGCGCGACGCGCCGGAATCCACGTCGCCAGCGCCGCCACGATCATCACCATCACCACGGGAATGACGAACGCCGGCCACGGCGGATCGTACAGAGAGCCCGCACCTCCCGCCGCGCGCACCAGCCTCGACAGCCCGAACGTCAGTGCGATTCCGAATGTCGCGCCAGTCAGGACCAGACGCAAGCTGTGCGCCATGACCAGACGGATCTGATTTCCTCGTTCGGCGCCAACGGCGACGCGGATGGCCAGCTCGCGCGTCCGGCGCGATACCGCGAATGCCAGCACACCATAGATGCCGCTCGACGTCAGCATCATGCCGATGACGATGAGTGGGAAGAGCGGTGCGGTCCCGACCAGATACTCCTGCCCAATGACGGTGATCATCTGCCGCAGTGTCACGACGGTGTTCACGTTGAGACCGGCTGACGCATTTCGCAGGGCGCGGCGAACCGGCTCAACGAGCGGTGCCGGGTCGGTGGTCGCACGGACGAGGAATCGCATCGTCTTCGTATCAGCCGTGTTCGCCGATAGCGGAAGAAAGACCTTGGGCGCGGGCAGGCGGCTCTCCACAGGCGTGCTGATGTAATCCGCGACCACACCGACGACGTCATACGCGGCCTTGTCCATCCAGATCTGACGGCCGATCGCCGACGACTCGCCAAAGACCTGACGCGCAAACGAGTCGCTCACGATCACGGTGCCGTTCTGTGGCATGTCCAGACGAGTAAACGCGCGGCCAGCGCGCATCGGCACGCCGAGCGTGCGGAAAAAATCGGGATCGACCAAGGCCTGTTCCGCCTGAACCGCATTCGCCCCGGTCGCCGTCGCGCTCACGGCCTGCCGTCGTCCATCGACGTTCAGCGGGATCGAGGTCGCAGGCGTGACCGCCGCGACGCCTGGCACACGAGCGATGGTCTCGACGAGCTGCGCCGTTGGGATTCCGCTGTTGCTCTGAACGGAAACGGTGAGGAACGGATTCAGGTCGAAACCGATCTCGTTCCCTCGCGAGCGCTGATACCCGCTGACCATCGACGTGGTGACGACGAGCAGGGCCAGCGTCAGCGTGATCTCCAGGACCACGAGCGTGTGACTCCATTGCTGGCGGACGCGGTCCGAGGTGGCGATGCCCCGCAGCGGATCGAACTGCAGGCGCCGGGTCTCGATCAGCGCCGGTCCGATTCCCGCGAGGAGTCCTGCAAGCAGCGTGATTGAGATCGTCTTGACCAGAACGCCCGGGTGAATCGACAGGTCGACGAAGGTCTCTGCAAGCGGAGCGTTGCGCAGCATGACCGCGCGAATCACATAGGTGCTGCCGATGCCGAGGATGCCGGCGCAAGTCGCCAGGAGCAACGACTCCGCGACCATGGATCGAATCAGCCGGGGCCGCAAGGCGCCCAGCGCTGCTCGAACGGCCGTTTCGGTTTCCCGTCGCGTCCACTGCGCGATCATCAGAATCGCCACGTTGGCGCACGCGATGAGCAGGGTCAGCAGGACAGCGGTGCTGAGGACATACGTCAGGATCAGCGACATCTGATCCGCCATGGGCGTGCCCTTGATCTCCGAGGCGAGCATCTTCAGCGGACCCTGACCCGCGGGTAACTGACGCGAGTACTCGGCCAGCGAACCTTGCAGGCTCGTCGCCAGTGCGTCGGCGCTCGTGCCGTTCGGGCGCCGCGCGATGACGAGCAGCCGTGTGCTCGCATCCAGCCGCTGGGGCTCGAGCAGCGTCCACACCGGGTCGTTCATCTCGGAGAACCAGAACCGGCGGGGCATGACGCCGACGACCGTGTGGGGCTGGTTGTTGATCCAGATGGTCGCGCCCAACGCATCTGGCCGGCCGCCGAACCACTCCTGCCAGAGTCGATAACTGAGAATCGCCTGCGGCTCTCTCGCGGCGCTGCTCGACGCGAAGGGTCGTCCGATTTCGGGAGCGACGCCGAGCACGTTGAACAGGTCTGCGGTCACCGGCCTGACTCGCGTGGGCTCGATGCGGTCGCCGATCCGCACGTCGCTGGCGCCCTCCGCGACGCCAGCCGCCGCAATCGAGGGACCCATCGCGCTTCGCCATCTCGTGAACAGATCGGCGGGCACATAGCTGCCCATTGGCCGGATTGGCCGATCCTGGCGATTGACCTGGATCCGCGACAGCTGTTGCGGCTGTTCGTAGAGCGGCGGCGGATTCTGGAAGAGGACGTCGCGGATGGTGAGCGAAGCGGCAGTTGCGCCAATCCCCGCGCCGAGCGAGAGCACGGCGACGATCGCGACAACGGGGTAGCGGATCAGATTGCGAAATGCTGCGCGCAGATCCTGCTGCAATTCGTCGAGCGACGGCCGGTGCCGGAACTCGTGGAATCGCTCGGTCGCGGCGGTGACGTTGCCGAACTTGCGCCGGGCTTCGCGCGCCGCGTCCTTGAGGCCGAGGCCTTCGCCAATCAGTCGATCGGTCTCGATGGCGATGTGGGCCTGGATCTCCTCAGAAAAATCCGTTGTCGAACGTCGTCGCCAGCGCATGGTGGGCCCTCAGGTTGACATTCGACCAGAGCATACGCATACTCGGGTCGAATGTCTATCCGAAAGCGGAGCGACCGCGAGTACGCCGCGCATCTGCAAGGCACACTCGATCTGCTCATCCTGCGCACGCTCGTGCTCGGCCCGCAGCATGGTCAGGCCATCGCCCGGGCGATTCAGAGCCAGTCCGATAACGTGTTGATCGTCGATCACGGATCGTTGTACCCGGCGCTGCAGCGACTCGAGGAGCGTGGATTCATCGACGCCGACTGGGGCACGTCGGACAACAACCGCAAGGCGCGGTTCTACACGCTGACCAAGGCCGGAAAGAAAGAGCTCGTCCGCGAGGAAAGCGAGTGGCGACGGATCGCTGCGGCGATCATGCGAGTGCTCGATCCGGCGGTTGGTGGTTAGTCGCTAGCGCTTCTTCCCGCGCGTTGCGCTGGACGCGGGTTTGGTCTTCTTCGCAGCGGCTCCAGGCTTTACGGCGGACTTGGCGGCTCGCGCCTTGGC
>DATCXH010000413.1:0-2634 GCA_036565925.1 Vicinamibacterales bacterium | reverse complement strand
GCGCGGCGGTTCGCGACGCGCAGGCCGGCACCATTGCCGCGATCGCAACCGCACCGATCAACAAGCTGGCCTTCTCGAAGGCCGGTCTGCCGTGGAAAGGCCACACCGATCTGCTCGGTCATCTCACGGGCACTCGCCGCTTCGCGATGATGTTCTGGTCCGAGCCGCTGAAGGTGGTGCTCGCCACCATTCACGTGCCGCTTGCGGCCGTTCCCGTGATCCTGACGCTCGACGTGATGGCCGAGACGATCGATCTGACGGCGCATGAACTTCCGCGTTTCCTTGGTCCGTCAAAGTCCGGCGAGATCGTCCGTCCGCGTCTCGCCGTCGCCGGCCTCAACCCGCACGCTGGAGAAGAAGGACTGCTCGGCGCGGAGGAGCGCACGGTGATTCGCCCCGCCGTGGAGGCGGCGCGTTCGCGCGGCATTGACGTCACTGGCCCATTGCCCGCCGACACGGTTTTTGTGCGCGCGCGGAAAGGCGAGTTCGATGCGGTGATCGCTTGTTATCACGATCAGGGATTGATTCCCGTCAAGCTGCTCGCCTTCGGACACTCGGTCAACGTGACGCTCGGCCTGCCGATCATTCGCACGTCAGTCGATCACGGCACCGCGTTCGACATCGCCGGTAGAGGCATCGCTGATCCGATTCAAGTGCAACAGGCGACGCTGCTTGCAGGGCGCCTTGCGTCCGGATCAAGATAACGAACCGGCCTGATGAAAATTCTGATCGTTGGCCAGCATGCGGGAGTGTTCCGCGATCTCGACTCGGTGATTCGCGAGTTGTGCCGCCGTGGACATCAGGTCACGTTGCTGCACGGCGAGCCTCTCGACAGTCCGAACCTGCTCGATCTCACCGGCGTCGCGAGCGAAGAGAGGCGTGAGCCGTCCGAGCCATGGTCGCAACGTCTGCGAGTCGGCCGGCAGGTCATCAATCGCGGCATTTATTCGCGCAAGAACCATCCGTCCCCTGAACGAGTCGTCTCGACATTCGAGAAGGACATCCCAGGCGAGGTGCGCGCGAAGGTGAACACGCCGCTGTGGCGATCGGCGATTGGGAGCCGCACCGCGTTGAAGGTCTGGCGATGGATTGAGGCCGCGAGTCCCGCAAGTCCGACGGTGCTGTCGCTCTTGAAGCAGATCGATCCCGATGTGATGCTGGTATCGCCGGCCGTCTGGCCGAAGGATCCGGTCGAAGCCGACTATCTACACGCCGGACGCACCCTCGGCATTGCAACGATCGGTTGTCCGAACAGCTGTGACGATCTGACGAGCAGAGGCACGGCGCACGTACTTCCGGATATGTTCCTCGCCTGGAACGAAGCGCTGGCACAAGAGGCGAGCGACATCCACGACATCCCGGCAGGTACGATTCGCATTACCGGCGCGCCGCATCTTGACCCGTTCTTCGCGCTTCGTCCGCGCAGCAGCCGCGCCGACGTGTGTGCGCGTCTGGGGCGGCCCGATGCGCCCTACGTCGGGTTCCTCGGCAGCCCGAGCACGATTTGGGAAGACGATTCGTTCATG
Source organism: Vicinamibacterales bacterium (assembly GCA_036565925.1). GTDB lineage: Bacteria > Acidobacteriota > Vicinamibacteria > Vicinamibacterales > UBA2999 > Gp6-AA40. Next base: position 1,108 of record DATCXH010000413.1, on the reverse strand, counting down.
GTGAAGAGCTTTTCCGATGCGCTCGCACGTGAATTCGACGGCAGCGCTCCTTCGCTTGTCGTCATCCCGCATCAATCGGATCGACCGGCGTCGTTGCAGGAATATTTCGACCAGCTCGCGCACGCCACTTGCGTGTTTGGTTTGAACACGCCGGCATTTCTCGACGCTGTCATTGCCGATCGCCCGTGCCTGACGATCGTGAACGAGACCTACTGGCCGGCGCAGGGGCGCACCGGTCATTTCCGTCATCTGCTGAAGGGCAAGTTCCTCGACGTGTGTCGCAACATGGACGATCTTGCGGCGGGCGTGAGGCGCGTAATGGACGGGACCGACGACCGCGCGGCCGATCGTCGCGCGTTTACGCGATGGTTTATCCGGCCGTGTGGTCTCGACACACCGGCCAGCGATGTTTTGGCGAGTGTGATTGAGACCGCGGCACGGCCGAATGCGGAGCGCGCGCCGATGTCGATCATCGCGCGACGGCTCGCGGTCCCCGGACTGAGCCTCGCCTCTGAAGGCATCCACCTGTGATTCTTCATCCCACGCGCGTTCACGGCGCGTTTCTCGTCGAGTTGACGACGTTCGGCGACGATCGCGGATCGTTTACCGAGGTGTATCAGCTGCGCGAGCTGGCCGAGCGCGGCTGGAACGGCGTGTTCGTGCGGAGCGCGATTTCTCACAATCACAAACGCGGGACGCTGCGCGGAATGCATTTCCAACGCGCGCCGCATTCCGAAGCGAAGCTGGTCTCGTGCATCCGTGGCGCGGTGTACGACGTGATGGCCGACGTTCGTCCGGACTCGCCGACCTTTGGCCAGTGGGAAGGTTACGAGCTGACGCCCGATAACGGCCGGGCACTCTTCCTGCCCGAGGGGGTCGCGCACGGGTATCAGGCGCTCTGCGACGAGAGCACCGTGCACTATCACCTCAGCGACTACTACGCGCCGCACCTCGCCGACGGTGTCGCCTGGAATGACCCGACACTGGCCATCCGCTGGCCGCTGCCACCGTCCATGCTGTCGGAACAGGACAAGCAGTGGGGATTCCTGAGCCGATGACGCACACGCGAGTGCGAATCATTGGCGCTGACGCGGCCACGATTCGCCAA
>DATCXH010000842.1:0-5689 GCA_036565925.1 Vicinamibacterales bacterium | reverse complement strand
GAGGCGGCGCCTCGGACGCCGCGCAGCAGCCGATCGGATCACGTGACAGCGTTGCAGGGACATGGGTGCTTCGTCCGTCGCGCAGTGCTGAGTTCGTGTTGCTGCAAGTCAGTGCCGGGTCCTTCTCATGGAACGGCCAGTTCCCCGCCAGCGAAGTCGAACGACTGCTCTCGCAGTCGTCGGTGCCGGACGCCGCGCGAAAGTCGCGCGTCAGCGTATCGCGCGAAGCGGGCTTACTCGAGATAGAAGGCACGCTCAACGGCCGCACCGGCTCGGGAACGTTTCGATTCGTGCCCAGCGAGACGTTCATCGCTGGTCTGACACGTCGTGGCTTCAACCGTCCTACCGCGCAGCAACTGTTCGCGCTGGCACAGAACGATATCGGAATCGCATTCATCGACGAGCTCGCAGCACAGAAGTACGAGCGCCCTGATATCGAGACCCTGGTGCGGGCCTCGCATCACAGTGTCACCACAGATTTCCTGCGGGAGATGGGAGAGGCGGGCTACCGAGTGGGAACACTGGACGTGCTGATTCGCTTTCGCGACCACGGCGTGGACCCGGACTTTGTCCAAGGGATGCGCGCGCAGGGCATCAGCGATTTGTCAGCAGACGATCTCGTACGCCTCCGCGATCACGGCGTCGATCCCGAGTACGTGAGCGGGATGCGACAGGCCGGCTACGGCGCCGCAGCGCTCGACCTCGTCAGGGCTCGCGATCACGGCGTCGATCCGGAATATTTGACCGTTCTGCGCAATCTGGGCCTCTCACCGGTGACCTTGGATGACGCCATCCGCGCGAGAGATCACGGACTGGACGGCGATTACCTCCGTGATATACGCGACGCGGGCTACACGCTGACGCTCTCTGAGTTGACCAGAGCCCGCGATCACGGCGTGACGCCGGACTACATCGCGGCGATGGGCGCCCTCGGATACAAGGACGTTCCGGTCGACAATCTGATTCGGATGCGCGATCACGGTGTGACACCGGAGTATGTACTCGAGGTGCAGAAGCGCGGCACCAGGAATCCGACTATCGATGACATCATTCGTCTCCGCGATCGCGGCGACGGCATCGAACGGAAGATCGGTCAGTGGAACTATCACGTCGATCGTCTGCTGGCAGAGATCCAACGCGCGCTCGATCGGCTGCTGCAGTAACGACACGCCGTCGCTCTCGTAGAGGCGATGCTCGAGAGAGGTTTCGCGCTCTTTCGATAATCTCGGCTACGACGCTCGACGCCGCTGCGAGGTTCGCGAACGCGAGGTGGATGATCGCGTCGAGCGACGAGTCTTCGCGCGGGCCGTTGTGGTGTGCGACCCGCGCGCACTTGCCGCGCCTCGCTGACGTCCTCGCCCGCTCGAGGCGTCGAGACTCTGACGCAGCCGTTCCATCAGGTCAATGACCTTGGCGTCGCGCGGCTGCTCTTCCGCGACAAGATCGGCCTTCTTCCCTTTCATCTTCGCTTTGATCACTCGCATCAGGTTCTCGCGATAGTCGTCGGTGTACTTCTCAGGCTGCCACTCGGCGGCCAGACTCTCGACGAGCGACGTCGCCATGTCGAGTTCTTTCTTCCCGACCGTCGTCCGCTTGGGCAGATTGAGATCGCCGGCATCCACGAGTTCATCGGCAAACCGGAGTGTGGAGAGCACCAGTGCCTGGTCGACCACTTCAACCGCGGCGAGATGCTGCACGTCGCGGAGAATGAACTTGGCGATGCCGATACGGCCCGATTCGCGAATCGCCTCGCGCAGCAGCCCGTAGGCGACGTCCCCGCCCTTCCCGGGCGTGAGGTAATACGGCTTGTCGAAGAAACGATCGTCGATATCTTCCGATTTCACGAAGTCGAGAATGTCGATGCGCCGCGTCTTCTCGAGAGCGGCGGCGGCGAAGTCTTCCTTGGTGAGCACGACGAAGCGCCCCTTCTCGTACTCAAACCCTTTGACGAGATCGTCCCACCCGACGGCCGAACCCTCCTTCTGACACACGCGCTCGTAGTTGATCGGCGAGCGATCCTTGGCATGCAGCAGACGGAAGTGCGGACGCGTGTCGCGGACCGCAGTGTGTACTTCGACCGGAATATTGACGAGCCCGAACGACAGCGCTCCGGTCCAGATTCCCCGAGCCATGTACTTCACGAGTTGCAAGCGGAACGCCATGTGACTACGACGTGATGCTGATCCGTTGCATGGCATGAGCCGTGCTCCCTCCTGAGCGAAAGTCGGAGGAGGAACCGATGAACGAAGACACTTTCAAGGGTCAGTGGATGCAGCTGAAGGGCAAGATTCGCGAACAGTGGGGCAAGCTCACCGATGACGATGTGGATCAGATTCAAGGGCGTTCCGAGCAGTTGATCGGAAAGCTTCAGAATCGCTACGGCATCGCTCGCGACGAAGCCCAGCGTCAGTTTGATGCGTGGATGCAGACCTCGCGTGTCGAGCCGAGACCGGCGCGCTGACCGTACATAAAAAAACTCCGATGGGCCACATCGACCCATCGGAGTTCAGGCCCCGCCTTCTTACCTGTTACCCAACCACACGCACCGGCGTATCAAACCTGATACGCACGACCGACCCGGCTGGCAACTCAATGTCCTTGCCGTCGGTAGCCGCGATCGCACCGCCGGCACCAATGACTGCACCAAGAACCGCGCCCTTCAACCCGCCGAGAAGTCCGCCGACGACGCCACCGACGCCGGCGCCGACACCGGCAGTCCCGGCCTCGCCGCGAATGCCCTTACTCTCGAACACCTGCGTCGCAGTCGCGCGCATATCAACGTCGCGGCCGCGCACGCGGATGCGATCGAACGTCAGGGTCAGCGAACCAGAACGATCCAGGCGACCTGCCTTCTCCACGCCGCTGACGACACCCTGCACCACGGAACCGGCCGGCACGAGCACGCGACCGTCCTGCATCAGATCGACCGCGGTCGTCGCTTCGAAGCGCTGTTCGACCTGCGCGGTTTCCGAGCTCAGGCTGTTGCTCAGACGCACGTCAATCTCCTGCCCGACTGGGATCGAGCCGCGATCGGCGCTCGGAACGGTCTCCGGCGCTGTCGGCGCCTGTGACGTCACGTCCGACGTGCGCGGCGTGGGTGGCGGCGTCACCACGCTGGTATCACGCGTCGCGCAGGCGTATCCGCTGGCAAACAGAACGGGGAACATTACTGCTGCCAAGGTGAGCGATCTATTCATGACTTCCTCCTGAACGTCAGGTTGAGTGACGGGTATTCCCCGTCACACCACTCGCCGTCCCTGGATGACTCTCAGCAACAGAATGACAATCGCCACCACGAGCAGGATGTGAATAAATCCGCCCAGGGTGTAGGAGCTGACCATCCCCAGCAACCAGAGGATGACGAGCACAACGATAAGTGTCTCGAGCATTGCGATGACCTCCACGGCCGGCTTCGCCGACCCTCGCGTAATAGCAGAGCACCATCCGTACCAACAGATGCTCAGCCGTGGGCAACAGGTCGGGTTGAAGCCGGAAGTTCCTCTTAGTCTTCGCTTGCGCTTTGAACCTTGACCAGCTCTGGCTTCTTGATGCCGGGTCGGGTGATGCGCTGCTTTCCGCTCGGTCGCGCACGCCGCGCGAACGGTGGAACGTGCACCACTTTCCCCGTCTCTGCCGATTCATACAGGGCCTGCACGATCCGCACGTCCTGCCGGCCTTCCTCCCCCGATGGTTCGGGCTCGCGATTCTTCACGATACAGTCGGAGAAGTACAGGAGCTCCGGCGCGAACTGATCGCGCTTGCCGATGCGCCGCCGCTCGGTCTTGCCATTGACCGTCAATTCGTACGCCAAACCACCCGCGTACTCGTACGCCGGGTTCACATGCAACTGTCCCTTCGTTCCCACGATTCGGTACGCCGCGACATCATCGGCGTTGAAACTGGTCACGAACGTCGCGATGCGCTCCCCGTCAAATCGCAACACCGCCCCTGTTGATTCATCGATCTCGTTGAGCTTGGCCACGCCACTGTTCACGGACAGCGCCACGACTTCGGTGGGTTCGGCGCGGAATAGACCGCGAGCCGCGTTGATGCAATAGACGCCGATGTCGAAGAGAGTGCCGCCGCCAAGCGCCCGCTTCGTCCTGATGTCCCCCTCGCGGACCGTCATCGAGAAGGAGGAGTTGAAGAACTTCGGCTCGCCGATCCGCCGACGACCGACGATGTCGATGGCGTTGAGATTGATCTCTTCGAAGTGGAGCCGGTAGCCGACCATCAACTTGACGCCATTGGCCTTGCAGGCGTCGATCATCGCCTCACATTCGTCCGCGGTGACGGCCATCGGCTTCTCACACAACACGTGAACACCAGCACGCGCAGCACGAATCGTGTACTCGGCGTGCATCGAGTTCGGCAGGGCCACATACACGGCGTCGACCTGGTCCAGACACTCCTCGTACTGGTCGTACGAGTAGCTCGGCACCCGATACTTCCGCGACAAGAGCCGCTGCTTCGTGGGGTCATCACTGACCAGCGCGGCGAGCACCGAGTTGCGCCGCGCATGGCGGAACGCAGGCAAGACGGCCACCTGAGCGATGTGGCCCATGCCGACGACTGCGTACCGAATCTGTGGTGATGTCTGCTTCTTCCGTCTCGTGCGCGCCATGACGCCTCCGCACGGATCGTGCAAGCGGCATGCTGCCTGCACACGTTGCAGCGAGACGAGGCTACTCAAGTGGCCTCTACGTCATCGAAGGGGAAGACAACCAATGGCTGAAATGGGGACGTTGCACGACGCGTTTGTGGACGAACTTCGCGACACCTACGACGCTGAGAAACAGTTGACCAAAGCGCTGCCGAAGATGGCCAAGGCGGCAAACTCACCTGAACTGCGCGAGGCGATCGAATCGCACCTCGAGGAGACGCGACAGCAGGTCACGCGGCTCGAGCAGGTGTTTGAATCACTGGACGAGAAGGCCAAGGGCAAGCACTGCGATGGCATCGCCGGCATCATCCAGGAAGCGCAGGCGATCATGCAGGAAGACTTCGACGAATCGACGGCCGACGCCTGCCTGATCGCGGCAGCGCAGCGCGCTGAACATTACGAAATGGCGGCCTACGGCACGCTGGTCGCCTGGGCGCGAGCGATGGGTCACGACGATGCGGCTGACCTGCTGCAGGAGACACTGGACGAAGAGAAGGCGGCCGACGAAAAGCTCAACTCGCTGGCCGAGGGCGGCATCAACGAAGAGGCGGCCGCAGGCGCGCACGGCGAGGACGAGGAAGAAGAAGGCGAACCGGTCGGCGCCGGGGCCTCCCGTCGCTCATCCTCTTCGTCGTCTCGAAGGCGGTAGCGTTACTTCACTGTGAGAATCTCGACGTCACCCTCTCGACGGATGATGGTGACGCCGAGATCGTGCGGGTGCCTCTCGAGCTGCAAATCGACGCTGGCCCCTCCCACTTTCAGATCGGTCAGGCGAATCCAATCGATCGCCTCGGGCAGGCGGCCACGCGAAAACGAGATGCGGCGCGCCGGGGCATCGATATGGATGCCCAGCGAGGCGGCGAGCAACAAATACACTGCACCTGCGGCCCAGGCCTGCGGCGCACACGCGACCGGGTAGAGCGTCGGTTCGCGCCCACGACGGGTGAATCCGCAAATCAGTTCCGGAAGCCGATGCAGATCGACCGCCTCGCTCAGCTCGAGCGTGGCACTCAGAATCTTGGTCGC
>DATCXH010001115.1:0-35968 GCA_036565925.1 Vicinamibacterales bacterium | reverse complement strand
CCTGCCACGTCGGCATGGCGAAGCCGGTTGCCGCGAGCTTCCCTGTCGAGAGCGCGCAATAGCGCGGGCGTGGCACACGCAGGGGCAGCTGATCGACTGTGATCGGGACGAGACGCGCGGGCACATTCAGGATGCGCGCCGCCTCGGCGGCGACATCGTGCCAGCTCGCATGCCCGTCATTGACGCAGTGATACACGCCGGGGGCCGCTCCGCTCAATACGAGATGCCTGGTCGCAGCGGCCACGTCCTTCGAGTAACTGGGCGAGACGATGCGATCGGTGAAGACCTTGACCTCGCGGCCTTGCTGCAGGCCATCGACGATGTGATCGAGCGTGCCTCGACGACCGGTCCAGTCCGCCGGCGATCCAAAGAGGCTTTCCACGCGCAGCACGTAGGCGCGCGCGCACGTCGCGGCGAACCACTCGCCGAGCAACTTCGACGAGGCGTACACACCGCGCGGTGCCGGCCTGAGATCCTCATCGTGCGGGTCGCGGCTGTCGCTGTTGAGGACGAAGTCGCTGCTGTAGTGGACGAGCGTCGCGCCGGCTGCATCGGCCGCCCGCGCGAGACTGCGCACGGCAAACGCATTGATCGCGAGCGCGTCGACGGATCGGCTTTCCGCGCCATCCACGTCGTTGAATGCGGCGCAGTTGACGATCAGATCGGGGGCAATCGCGGCCACGGTTCTGGCCACGGACGCAGGATCGGTCACGTCGAGCGACTGTCGCGTGTGCGCAATCACCTGGCGATCGGCAAACGCGTGCGTGATGAAGAAGGCGAGTTGGCCGTTGGCTCCTGTGACGAGGACGCGATTGGGCATTGAGCCGTCGGCATTGCGCATTGTGCCTTGATTACGTCATCGTACTTCAGAGATGGAACAGATCGACACTGCGGTCATTGGCGCCGGCGTCGTCGGACTTGCGACGGCGTGGTCGCTGGCACAGCGCGGGCGCAGCGTGTGCGTCCTCGAACGCGAGCCCAGGCCAGGCATGGGCACCAGCACGCACAACAGCCAGGTCATTCACGGCGGCATGTACTACCCGGCCGGCAGCCTGAAGGCACGGCATTGCGTGAACGGCGCGCGGATGCTCTACGAGTTCTGCGCACGCTACAACGTGCCGCATCGGCGCTGCGGAAAGCTGATCGTCGCTCACAACGACAGCGAGGTCGATGCGCTCGAGGCGATCCGCGTGCGCGGCGAAAGCAACGGCGTCGAAGGGCTGCGCATGGTGGATCAGGCGTTCATTCGCTCGCGCGAGCCGCACGTCGCAGCAGCGACGGCGTTGTTCTCGCCGAATACCGGAATCCTCGAGGCCGAGGCGCTGGTCCGAACGCTGGCGCGACTGTGTACCGAACACGACGTCGCGCTGCTGCCTGGATCGCCGCTGATCGGTGCTGATTCGGGCGCGGACGGCGTGGAGCTTCGCACGCGCGCCGAGTCGATTCTGGCCAGGACGGTGGTGAACGCGGCGGGTCTCTATGCAGACGAAGTGTCCGCACTGCTCGGCGGACAGCCGTTCCGGATCTATCCGTGTCGCGGCGAGTACGTCGAACTGGTGCCTTCCAAGCGCGGTCTCGTCAACGGACTCGTCTATCCACTGCCGCACACCCACGGGCTCGGAGTGCACCTCACGAAGACGATGGCGGGCAATGTGACGCTTGGTCCCACGGTCTGCTATCAGAACCGCAAGGACGACTACGAAGACAACCGGTTCCCCGTCGAATCCTTCCTCGAGCCGGCCCAGTCGCTGCTTCCGGAACTGCGACTCGAAGACTTGCGGCTCGGCGGCAGCGGCATCCGGGCAAAGCTCCACCCTCCCGATCAGTCGTTCTCGGATTTTCTGATTGCCAGGGATGGGAACAACCCGCGCCTGGTTCAGGCGGCGGGCATCGAGTCGCCAGGGCTCACGTCGTGTTTATCGATCGGCGAACACGTCGCGATGTTAGTGAGCGAGATTCTCTAGTCAGGAAGCCAGATTGCTCGGTGCCTCTGCGGATGCGCGTTCCGAGGGGACGCTCCTCAGCCGCCACCAGCACCGCGCTGCGAGCAGCACGCGCGCGATCGCGCGTTTCGGATTGAGCGGGCCCGGTGCCACGTGAATCGTGTAGTAGAGATACGCGCTCTCATGGAACGCCTTGATCGATGCGGCACGTGCAGTGCGGCTCGATTGCCCGACCTGGTGGACCGCGGTCGCTCCAGGCACATAACGAATTTCATAACCCCGCGCCCGAAGACGACGGCAGAGATCGGCGTCTTCCCAGTACAGGAAGTAACGCGGATCGAACCCACTGACGTCGTCGAACGCCGCGCGGCGCACCAGCATGCACGCCCCGGACACCCAGTCCACGGTGGCGCTTTGACGCCCGGTGTTCACGACATTGCGGCGCGACGCCGCCGCCCACGGAAACAGAAATCGGAGCGGTCCGGTCCGCCCAAACAAACCGGTCAGCATGTCGGGATCACCGCGTGCACTGCCCTGGTCTGAACCATCCGGATCCAACACACGCGGACCGACAACCGCGCATCGCGGTCGCGTCTGGATCTCGGTGCGCATCGTCGTCAATGCGCCAGGCTCGAGGCGGCAGTCGGGATTCATGATCAGGATGTAGGGTGCGCTCGACTCGGCCACGCCCTGGTTGATGCCGCGGCCGAATCCCACATTGACCGTGTTCCGCAGCACGCGCGCGTGCGGGGCGAACTCCCAGACGTAGTCGCTGCTGCCGTCGGTGGAGACGTTGTCCACTACGATCGCTTCCCAGCCTCGGCCGGCCGTTTCGCTGGCAATCGACTGCAACGCGACGCGAATTTCGGGCCCGGCGTTGTAGTTGACGAGGACCGCGGCCATTTCCGGCGTCACCGGTTGTCCCCGGCGAGACTCAGATCGAATTGCTTCTCGCGACGCTTGGCCGCGAGCCAGCGTGGCTCGAGATGAGGCCAGATCGCGTCGCCGTCAACACGTCGCGTGCGCTGTACGTGTGCGCGTTTGCGAAGCAGACCAGGCAACCCGGCCAGCGCCGCCCACTTGGCGCGGAGAAAGGCTCCAAGCAAGCCGTGCCTCGTGAAGTGAACCGCCGCAGCCGCGGTGTACACCACGTGTCCGGGGAGCGTGCGCAGCAGCAGCGAGCCCGGTGTGTTCTTGAAGTACATCCACTCGAGATTGCGTTGACCGTGGAAGACGGCGAACTCGCTCACGCGTCCAAGCGTGGCGCTGCCATGGTGGCGCACCACGGACTCGGCGACGTAGCGGCATGGATATCCGAGCAGCCGCGCGCGATACGACAGGTCGACGTCCTCATGTGAGGCAAAGAAATCCTCATCGAATCCACCGAGCTCCTCGAACACGATGCGCGGGATGACACACGCGGCGCCGCACACGCCAAAGACTTCACGTGACTCAGGTGCCGATTCGATGCTCGCGCCGTGATGCCGCTTGAAGGCGCCGCCCCAGCGCAGCAATCCATCGCCGGCACTGTCGATCACCCGAGGATCGTGCATGTAGACGATTCGCGATGATGCCAACGCGTTCGGGCCACCCGCCTCTCGGCCACGCAGCAACGCCGCCAGCCAGCCCGGCTCCGGCACGGTGTCGTTGTTGAGAAGCACGATGAAGCGACCGCGAGCCTCGCGCGCACCAGCATTGTTGCCACCGGCAAAACCACGATTCTCGCTGAGCGCGACCAGCCGTACCCATGGAAAGCGCTCGCGAACGAAAGCGCCGGTCCCATCGGACGATCCGTTGTCCACGACAATCGTCTCGGCCTCGACGCCTTGCTGCGCAGCGACGGCGTTCAGACACGGCTCGAGAAACTGCCGGCCGTTCCAGCTGACGATCACGATCGACGCGGTCGGTACGCCGCTCATGATCGATGCGAACTCGTGTGCGCGCGTCCGCGCGCGACTTGCCGATACGCCTCGAGCGTCAGCGCCGCGGTGCGCGCCCAGGTGAACTCCTTCGCGCGCTCGAGGCCGGCCTGTCGCATCCGTGCCTTCTGCCACTCGTCGTTTACGATCTGTGCGAACGCTTCTGCCCATCCAGGTTCGTCGTCGGGGTCGAGCAGGACGCCGGCGTCACCGAGCACTTCAGGAATCGACGCCGCACGTGACGCAATGACCGGCGTACCGCACGCCATCGCCTCGAGTACCGGTAGTCCGAACCCTTCGTAGCGCGACGGATACACGAGTGCCGCCGCGCCGCGATAGAGCGTCAGGAGTTGCGAATCCGTCACGGGACCCAGACATACCACGGCATCAGGCGAGTCGGCATCGCGCGCGTAGCCGCGCAGCCGGTCGCCGACACCGCGATCGACGCCGGCCAGCACCAGTGAGAGCCGTGGCATCCCCGGACGTCGCTGCGCCTCGAACATCGCGTGCACCACGAGCGGCAGGTTTCGTCGCTCGTGCAGATCGCCGACGTGCAGCAAGAACGGCGGAGTGACATCAGCCGGGAGCGTCTCGTTCGGACGATCGACGGGCGCGAAGTGATCCGAGACTCCGAGCGGCGCCACGGCAATTCGTTCGCGAGGAATGTGATACGCGGCCGCGATCTCGCCGGCTGAGAACTCGGAATCGGTCAACACTCGGGCGGCGCTCTGCGCGCTGCGGCGATAGAACATGCGGCGCATTGCATCGCGCTGATACGGGTACCACTCGGGATGGCGCTCGTAGCTGACATCGTGGATCGTCAACACCACGGGCGCACTCGACCATAAGGGCGCCGTGTAGGAAGGCGCGTGTATCACATCCACCCGAGCACTCGCTGCGGCGCGGGGTAATCCCATCGCGCTCCATCCGAGATTGGTCGGCGGATGCCAGGGCTCGCTGACGTGCGCGAGATCCGCAGGCATGGCGTTGCGATTCCCCCCGAGTGCGACGAGTTCAAGCCCGGAATCGGCCGCTTTGAGGGCCGGCACGAGCGACGACACATACCGACGAACGCCGGCCGCGGGAGATGTAAATGCACGACCGTCTATACCGACCCGAAGTGTGACGGTGTCACCCAAACGTGAACTCAATTACCACAGCGCACACATGTCCACGGAACGCGGAGACGCGGAGCTATTTAGTCTAGCCGGTCGGGCGGGGACCGTCAGCGCCAGAACTGCCACCACTTCTTGGTCTTCGTTCGAAAGCTGCGCCATGTCTGCTCGACGTCGTCGGCCGCCTTTCCCTACAGATCGTCGTTCTCCTCGAACGCGGTGACTGCCTCGCGCGTCCACGATTCGAACGAGTCCGCGATCCTGCCGAATCCGAACGGATCGTGCGAGCAATAATAGAGAGCCCATTCCCCGGGCGCCGTCTGCTCACGCGGATTCATGGCGACGAAGTTGCCCAATCCGCCGACGTTGTGGACAAGCGCAACGAAACCCTCCCAGTCACCGTGTCCTGGTCGAAGGGATAGACGTCTTCCGGCGCCGCCGCACCATTGGCCGGAGCCGCACACACGGAGAAATGTTTTGTACGACGCCGGCAGCTGGACGCCGAGTCGCATCTCCGCCGCGTTGATGTGCCGGTCATCCACGGGCGCATTGGGATGGATTGTCGCGGTGGACTCTGCGTCGATCCGCGCAAAGCGCGATTTGTTCTGACTGAGAAACTGCTCGAAAGTAACTGTGGTCATGTGGGCGAAGTTGACGAGCTGATCGCCCGCGTGGCTTTCACCGCGGACTGCTAATGAATCTCCGCGTTTCCGCGCTCCGCGTTTCGTCGTCACTGTTTGAGTCGTGTTGAGAGACCTTGAGTACCACACTACGAGATCTCCATGCGCAACCGGCGCACAGGTCTCTGCAGCACCATGCAGATCTCACGAATCCTGACTTCAACATTGCCATTGATCGCCGGGCTGCTGAGGAGGACTTCATCGACGTTGTACACGCGCATCACTTGCTCGAGCTGATCGATCGCACCGTGCACCGGCACGCCAACAATCCAGCGATGCGCCTTCATCGGGTCGTCGTCTATGAATCCTACCGGGTTCATGCGCCACGCCGAGTTGGCGCGCATCTCACGCACTAACAGCCGGCCGTAGCCACCGGCGCCGTAGACCAGCACGCGCCGGCTTTTCTTGTTTCGCTCAGAGGCCAACAGGTTCATGGCCTGGAACGAGACGCGCGTTGCGATGATCGCGGCCCCGAGCAGCAGCGCGTCAAGCACGAAGACGACGCGTGACGAGCCCTCGCCGCGATAGAGGTAGTAGGACGCCGCCACGGTGAGTAGCGATCCGATGCCCACACCTCGCACCACCGTCGTCAGATCGCGAAGGCCGAACGTATCCCACGAGCGTTGGTACAGTCCAGACGCCAGCAGTGCCAGCAGCTTGCACCCGAGCACGATCGGCAGCGTGGAGAGAAAGTACTGCAGAAACGGATCGAGGCTCTCGCCCTCGAAACGCAGCCGGTAGGCGACGTAGTAGCACACGGTGATGAGCACCAGGTCGAGCATCACCTGCCCCGCGTGCCAGCGGAATGCCAGATCTTTGAGGAACGGCGCGAACGAGGACTTCTGCAGCGCGATGAAGTCCTGCGCGTTATAGGCCGGCACGCGCGCGAGATAGATGCCGATCAGGATCACGATCACACCGAACAACGCCACGAATGGCATCATCGGCTCGACCGCACTCCACTTCTGAATTCCCCACGCCGCCAGCCCGCCAATGAGCGCGAAGAGATACAGGATCCGAACCGCGCTGCGCTCCGAGAAGCCAAGCGACACGAGCCGGTGCGACACGTGATCGGTGCCGCCCTTGCTCGCCTTGCGGCCGGCAAGCCGCCGCAGCACGAGAACGAACGCCGTGTCGAAAAGCGGCACGACGAGGATCAACACAACCAGCACCGCCGGGCTGACGAACGCCACGCGGGCGTTGAAGATCGGCACGAGTGACGAACCCGCGAGCATCGCGCCGATGAAAAGGCTGCCGCAATCGCCCATGAACAGCCGGGCCCGCGGACGATTCCAGAAAAGGAATCCAACCAGCGCGCCGGCCAGCGACACCAGCAGCGCCACCAGCATCGGGCCAAGAAGTGGGCTGAGCAGCGTGGCGAGAAACGTGGTGGCGATGATGGCGACGCCAGTCGCCAGGCCGTCCATGTTGTCGAGCAGGTTCATCGCGTGGCAGAGCCCGGCGAACCAGATGGTGCCGACCAGCGTGTACTCGGGCGGCAGCGCGCTATCAGGGTCAGCGCCGGACAACGCGAACACGAGGAACGCACCGATGACAAGCGATGCGACGAGCTTGGCGATCGGCGACAGCTGCAGCCGATCGTCATAGAAGCCGACGACGAACATGCCAAGCGCGGCGAGGAGCACCCAGGCCCACGCCGAGCTCGCGGACGCGGCGTCCGGACTGGCCAATCCGACCAGAATGAAGCCGCCGAGCGTGCCGATCGCGATCGCGATCCCGCCCATGGTCGGCGTCGGCGCACTGCTCCACCGATCCGGGCGTGGCGGCACCACCGCGCCGACCACAGGCGCAATGCGGCGTACAACCGCGCCCATCGCCACCGCCGTGGCGGTGGCAATCACGAAACTGAGAGCTGTAATCACGACCGGCGTCGCTGCGTCACGAATTCACAAGCTGCGGCGTGTGGGCGGCCTTGTCGCACAGGACGAATGGCCCCTTGCCGAGGATGCCGTCGCAGATTGTATCCAGTCCTTCGGATTCGCCGGGAAGGAGGTGCTTCAAAGCCTCGAGCTTGAGGCTATAGATCGGATATCCCGCCTTGGGTTGGATAAAGGGAAGCGGAATCATCCGGTTGAAGAAGAAATGGTAGGCGTAACGGCGGGCCCTGGAGAGCTGGGCGGGACCAAGGCGCTCGGGAAATGGCAGACGTTCGAGGATCTTGAAGTATTCCTCCGGCGTGGTCGCATCGTGGGTCAACCCTTTGTTGCGGATCCATGCCTCACCCGCGACGATCACCGGCAGCCCGACCGCGGTCAATTCGACGCCCATCTTCGTGCCGTAAATGATCGCGCTGTTGCACAGAGACATCAGCGCGTAGGTGCTCAATCCGCTCTCGGGCGGCACGATATGGATGTTTGGCGCGAGCGTCGGGATGTGCTTCCGCAGTTCACCGAGGATCGGTTGGCGGGACGGCGGGAACCCGCTGATCTCGGCTGGGTGCACGCGCACCAGCAACTGCAGATCGGGACGCGTCGCGAAGTAGCGGCACGTCTGCACCAGCCAGTCCAGCATGTCGACGAAGGCGTTCGCCGGATAGTGCAACTGCGCGTCCCACGAGACATTCGTCAGCAGGCCGATCACCGGCCGTGTGCGATCGAGCCCGACCTTCGCGGCGATATCGTCGGCCTTCTGGGTGGTCGGGCGATGGAAGACGATCCAGTCGAACATGCCCTCGCGGCGACTGGCGAGGTACTGCATCAGATCCTGTTCCTGCGCAGGCGAGAGCTCGTGGTTCTCCCAGTGCGACAACGGCTCGCTCATCAGCGTGTGGTGATACGTGTCGTCGTGGCTGAAGATGAAGCGCCGCTTGCGATAGGCGACGTTCCACGTCGACACTTTCACGCGCTCCTGACGTGCCACCTCACCGATGAGGCCCCACGGTACGTAGATGCCATGCGTGAAGACCGCCGACGTAAATCCGACCGATCGGATCAGTTGCCGTGTGGCGAACGCCGTCAGCAGCGCCGACTCGAGATACCGACGCAGGACCGCTTCGCCGTGCGGCTGATCGTCCAGTGATCCGGTCGCGAAGAAGCGCAACGCACCGGCATACGCATGCTCACCGATGGCCAGCCCGTCAACTGTCAACCCTTCGATCTGTTCGAACGCGATCGACGTCGCCAGATGACGGGCCTGGGCGCGGTCTTCGGTAGTCAGCCAGTCGCCGTAGCGATGAATCGTGAGTCCGAGCTGCTGATAGACGCGCTCGGCCGGCCACTGACAATCGCGGCACAGGTCTCGTGCCGGTCCGTGCTCAGCAAACCGCGCGACGTTGGGATAGAGCGATGCCTCGCATTCGGCGCAGGCTGTCATCGCTCCGTCGCAGAGCAGGACGTGCACGTTGGCGCCGCGGAACGTCAGCGCCGCGGCAAGCGCGCTCTCGAGCGTAACCGCGTGCGCGTACGACCCGATCGCCGTCGCGAACAGTACGCGCGGACCATTGGCCGCGGCCGCACGTGCCGATTGCCAGCGCGCTGAGTCCGCGGCGATCAGCTGCTGCCAGTCGGGATACGCACCCGCGCGCGCGTGATACCAGCGGCGCGCCAGCCGCGTCGCACGCCACAGCTGCGGCACGCGGCGAATCCCGTGCTTCATCCCTGCCGCGCCTCGTCGATGAGACGGGCGAATTCTTCCGCCGCGGGCAGCTCGTCGAACGCACGCCACGGCCGATGCGATTGAAGCTCGTCGAGCGAATAGCCGCCCGTCGCCACGGCGACGGTCCTCGCGCCGATCGCATTTGCGCAATCGATATCGTGCGGCGTGTCGCCGACGACGAAGATCCCGTTGTCGGCAACTGGACCAGCGTCTCGGGCAAGCTGCAGCGCCCGCGTGGCAATCGTCGAGCGCGCGCCGGCGTCCTCGGCAAACGCGCCGTCGATGAAGTAGTGAAACAGGTTGTAGTGCGTGAGCTTGGCCCGCGCACCGCCGCGTGTGTTGCCGGTGAGCAGATACGAGCGCACATCGGATCGGCCGCTCATGAGTTCGAGAATTTCACGCACGTTGGGCAGCACCCGGCCCTGCTTCTTCGGCAACTCCTGCGGCAGCAGCGCCTCGTAGCGACCCACCATCTTGTGAATCGTGGCCTCGTCCACCGGGACGTCGAGCATCTCGAACGTGCGCACCGCGATCTGATAGTCGGTCATCCCGGCAACGCGAAAGGACGCCAGTTCGAAATCACGCTGCACGATCTCGCGGACAGCCTGCTCCCACGCCGGAACGCCTGCCTTGCCCGTGGTCAGCAGCGTGCCGTCAATATCCCAGAACAGCACGATCATGCGATCTGCGGCACCGCCCGTTTGAAGCTCGAGACAAGACTGGCGACATCGAGCTTGTGATGTGCGAGCACCTCGTCGTTGGTGCCGCACTGCGGCAGCGCCATGACGCCGACGCGCCAGACGCGGGCGGCCGGCTCGAGGCCAAGCTCGGCGATCGCCGTGGCAACCATCTCGCCCTGCCCGCCTTTCAGATAGTGATTGTCGAGCGTCACGATCGATCGTCGTCCGCCGACCACCTCGCGCAGCCACCGCAAATCAATGCGATTGAGCCATGGGAGGTTCACCAGCCGAATCGTCGCGCCGGTGCTCTTCTCGATCTCCTCGACGGCCTCATACGCGCTTGCCATCAGCCACGGTCCATACCCGAAGCAGATCGCATCGTCACCATCGCGGACGACCCAGCCTTTGCCGATCTCGACTTTGTGATGCGACGGATAACCAAACGGGATCGGCCACTTCACCGACACGAGTCGGAGATAGACGCTGTCCACGGCGGCATTGACCGCGTAGTCCACCAGCGCACCGACCTCCGCTTCCATGCACGGCTCGAGCAGCGACAGATTCGGCACGCCGCGCAGCGCCGAGATGTCGCGCACCGACTGATGTGAGTGGCCGGGGCCGCCAGGGATCAACCCCGCCAGTGAACCAACGTAGATGACCTTCGTCCCCTCGGTGCACTGGTTGTAGATCTGCTCGTTGGGACGCGCTGACAGGAAGCATGCGAACGAATGCACGATCGGCAGCACGCCGCGACGCGCCATGCCGCTCGCCATCGACACCATGTCCTGCTCGGCGATGCCGCACTCGACGAAACGATCGGGATAGCGCTTCGAGAACTGCACGAGGCCGCAGTCCTTGATGAGATCCGCATCGAGGACGACCAGGTTGCGATGACGCTCGCCTTGCCAGAGCAGCGCCTGCTCGTACGCGGCGATCAGGTTGTCGGTCTTGCGTGGCTCCCGGCGCGGATTGCGGAGACGTGTGTCGGTGCGCAGCTTTCCGAGGCCGAGTTCCGCAAAGAGACTGTTTGCCGACTCCAACAGCTCGGCGAGCCCGTCCGTGTACTGCTTCTCGCCGGGTGCACCCGAGTGATATCCGTACAGCTGGCCCTCAGTCATCGCCGGACCTTCCATGAAGGAGACGCCCTTTCCCTTCACGGTATCGGCAATGATCACTTTGGGCACATTCTCCACATCGTCCAGAGCGCGGAACGTTTTCTCGAGCGCGGCGACGTCGTGACCATCGCAGCGGGCGACGTGCCATCCGAACGCGCGGAACTTTGCCTCGATGTCACCAAGGCTGCTGACGTTTTCGACCCAGGTATCAGACTGAATCTTGTTGTGGTCGACGATCGCGACGATCTCGCCCAGGCCGCGATTGGCGGCCGATGACAGCGACTCCCAGAACTGGCCTTCCTGCAGCTCGCCATCGCCGGTGAGCACAAACACGCGGCGCTCAACGCCGGCAAGCCGATTGGCCAGCACCATGCCCTTCGCCTTCGAGATACCCATACCCAGTGAGCCGGTGTTGGCCTGGATGTACGGCGTTTCGATGTGCGGATGCCCGGGCAGTCCATGCAGACGTCGCAGCTGGTGGAGTTTGTCTTCGTCGAGCAGACCGAGACCAATCAGCACGTTGTAGAGCGCGGGGGCGTCATGGCCCTTCGACGAGAAGAAGATGTCGGTTTGTTGCGGGCCCTTCTTGAGATCGCGCATCTCGTTCAGGAACACCCAGCTCATGATCTCGAGCGAGCTGAAGCTCGTCCCGATGTGGCCGGACCACGCGCCGGCGATCATGTAGAGCGTGTTGATGCGCGCGAGCGCGGCGAAGGCGCGCGCTCGGGCCACGTCCGAGACGTTGGCGTCGAGCAGCCGGTTGAACTCGTCTGCGGGTACGAAATGCAGCTCGAGCGATTCACCCTGGTCTGTCTGAATATCACCCATCTAGTGGTCCGTATATACCGAAACCATACGAGTCACAACCAGCCTTCGACCGCGATTACCTGGCCGCGACAACGGAGCGGCCACAGCGAACTATGAAAGACTTACCACTAAACCTTCATAGTCCCATAAGGCTCGGTGTTCACGGTTGGCAAGGTTACTTTCCCTTCGACGAGGAGCCGCTCGGCCACCATCCAGTCAAAGGCGTCATTGATATCAAAACCTTCGTAGCCTTCGGTGAGAAACGGCACGAGGACATCACCGGCAATCGTCCTCCGCTCGCGCACGACACGCGTCCACGCGATCTCGAGGGACGCGTTTTGCACAAATACTCGAGGCAGCGCTTGGTACGGCGTGCTGTGCCACGGTTGATCCCCGTTACCGAATGGCAACAACGGAGACATCCGCTGCCCGCGCACCACCCACATCTTTCCCGGATGCTGCGTACACAACTCGACCGCTCGCAACGAATCGACGCCTTCCTGAGCCGCGAACGTCGCCCACGCGCGTCGAATGGTATCCGCGGTGCGAAACGGACTGGTCGGACGCAGCAAACTGAAGCAGTCCCAGTTGCGTCCGTGTGCGCTCAGCTCACCAATGGTGTACTCGAGCCACTCGATGTCGGGCGAGGTGTCGCTGGCGAGCGCAGGTGGACGAAGGAATGGCACTTCGGCGCCGTAGTGGCGCGCAATCGCGGCAATCTCTTCTGAATCAGTCGAGACGATGACGGCGTCGAAGACCTTGCTCTCGAGTGCCGGACCGATCGTGTAG
Source organism: Vicinamibacterales bacterium (assembly GCA_036565925.1). Classification (GTDB taxonomy): domain Bacteria; phylum Acidobacteriota; class Vicinamibacteria; order Vicinamibacterales; family UBA2999; genus Gp6-AA40. The sequence goes on along the minus strand of DATCXH010001115.1, from coordinate 23,305 downwards.
GCAATCATCGGATGACCGCCGAGCAGCCGGATGTTCTTCCCGGGGACCCGCTTCGATCCCACGCGAGCGGGGATAAAGGCGACTGCGGATGGACTAGTTCCGCGTTCCATGTTCCAGGTTCCGGGTTCGCGTTCGAAGTTCGGAGTTCAGGGTTCGCGGTTCAGGGTTCCGGGTTCGGGTGCGCCGTTCAGGGTTCCGGGTCAGATTTCGCCCTCGAGCCAGCCATGTCCTCTTCGAACAGCGAACGCCGAAGCTGGAACACCGGAACCTCGAACACGAACCGGGGAACCTCGAACACGAACCGGGAACTTGGAACATGGAACCTGGGACTGCCATGTTCACACCGCACTCGGGTTGTGATTGATGTAGATCGTCTTCAGATCTGAGTAGACGTCGATTGCCTGCGTGCCGGCTTCACGCCAGCCATTGCCCGACTGACGCAGTCCGCCGAATGGCAGGTGCGGCTCGCTGCCGTAGGTGCCACCGTTCACGACGGCTACGCCGGATTGAATCCGGTTCAGGAACGTCATCGCGCGATTGATGTTCTGCGTATGAATCGATGCGGTGAGTCCGAAAGGTGAATCGTTCGCCAGCGCAATCGCCTCGTCGAAATTCGACACGCGATAGAGACACGTGATCGGGCCGAACAGCTCGCTGCGGGTGATCTCGTCGTTGAGGCCCACGTTCTCGATCAACGTCGGCGCAACGAAATAACCGTCGCCGTATGAGGGTCCGGTCAAGCGCTCGCCGCCGGTGATCACAGTCGCACCCGCCGCCTTCGCGCGCGTGACTGCGGCGAGCATGTTCTTCATCTGGTCTTCGTTGATAACCGGGCCGTAGTCGTCACTGTCGGAGGTTCCCACTTTCAGCTTGCGAGTCGCATCGACGAGCATCGCCTTGAAACGATCGTACACCTGCTCGAAAACGATGATGCGGCTGCCGGCCGCGCAACGCTGGCCCGCGTTACTGAACGCCGAGCCGAGTGTCCAGGTCACCGCATTCTGCAAATCCGCATCATCGCAGACGATCAAGGGGTTCTTGCCGCCAAGCTCGAGGCACGTCTTCGCAAGGCGCCGGCCGGCGGTTTCGGCGATCCAGCGGCCGACCTCGCACGATCCCGTGAAGCTGACGATCGCGACGTCGGGATGATCGACGAGCGGCGCACCAGCTTCTTCGCCGAAGCCGTGCAGCGTCGTGTACACACCTTCAGGAATGCCGGCTTCGCGCGCGAGCACGCCGAACGCCCAGGCAGAGAGCGGAGTGTCTTCAGCAGCTTTCAGGATCGCGGAGTTGCCACAGAGCAGCGCCGGAAATGCTTTCCACGCCACGTTGGCAATCGGCGTGTTCGCGGCGATGATGAGACCGGCGACGCCGAGCGGCTGCCGGACGATCATCGCGCTCTTGTTCGGCACGGCGCTCGTTGTCGTCTGACCGTAGAAACGACGGCCCTCGCCAGCGACGAAGAATCCCATCTCGATCGCCGCATCCGTCTCGCCGAGTGCGTCCTTGCGGGACTTGCCGGTCTCGCGCGCCACGAGATCGGCGATCGCGTTGCGATGCTCCTGCATCAGGATGGCGATCCGCCGAAGTATCTCGCCGCGCTTGACGACGGTCGTCGCCGCCCACGCCGGCTGCGCCTTCCTCGCACACTCGACGGCGGAGTTCACGTCAGCCGCGCTCGAGCGCGCCACGCGGCAGCACTCGCGGCCGGTCGCCGGATCCATCTTGGCAAACGTGCGGTTGTCGGCGGCGCCACGGTCGTGGCCGCCCATCTGGTTCGGAACAATCGACGGGATCGAGAGATCAATGCTCACAGATTCTCTTCTTCGTGTCATGCACGCTGGGTCACCAGTGCACTGCGTCCACGACCGTTGGCATACGCGATCAGCGCACCAAGCGCCAGCGCCACGGCCGCGAACCTCCACGTCCACCCTGGCCAGAGCATGTCGCGCGTGACAGACACGTCCGCAGGCACTGCGTTGGTCCAGGCGTAGTACGGAAACCACTCCGTAAAGTATCGCGTCAGGTCCATTCCCTGAAATGGCATTTGCGTCACGAGCGTCAACACCACGACGGCCGACATCAGCACCATTGCCTGACGTGGCCGCCACTCCTGCGAACATCGCGCGAACAGCACGACGATCAGCGGCGTCAACGCGGTGAGATACCGCCAGATATCGATCCCCACCAGCGCAGTGACGAGAATAATGGGCACCGCAAACCCGAGCCACTCGGGCTCTTCCCGAATGACGCGCCAGCAGCGCTGCGGCTGCGCGGCGAGCACCAGCGACACGCCGCCGGCGATGGTCAGCAAGAAATAGAAATAGAACGCCGGGAACAACGGCCCGCTCCACAAACCGGTATTGCGGATGAATGTCTGCAGCGTGTTTCCTTCCGCCGTCGCTCGCGCAACCACAATCACTCGCACGGCCACGTAAACCAGCGCCGCAGGACCATACGTGGCCAGCGTTGTCGTCAAGGGAACGCGAAGATGACGATCGCGCCACGCACCGAAGATCAGGACGACCGGCGCATACTCGCGTGACAGGACCGCAGCGATAGAAGCGCCGCCTGCTGCCCATCGTGGTCCGGCGATGATGTGCCACATCGCCAGTGCCATCATCGCGTGCCCGCCAAGATCGATCAGCACTGGGTAGTACGCGGGCAGTTGATAGGCATTCGACACGCTGATGCAGAGGATCGCGATCCATCGCGCCACCGAGGACGCGCCGTACCACTCCATCAGCTGCGAAAACAGAAACGCCAGCAGACCGGTAAAGGCGTAGTTGGTGATGTCGAACGCCTGGGCGGCAGAGCCGGTCATGACGTACGCAGGTTGCGTGAGCCAGACCACCAACGGCCGCAACTGCGTATTTGGTCCGCCGGCCTTCCAGCCCTTCTCCAGCATCGCGACGTAATCGATGCCGTCCCAGCCCGCGCCGTTGGCAACGGGGATGCGCCCGAGCGTAATGTGAAGAGCACCGAAGATGACCATGGCCGCGAGCGCCACGGTCAGGTGCTTCACCACGCCGTCAAGCCTCCGTGCTTCACCATGCGGTGAAGCCTCCATCCACACGGAGCTCGTGGCCGGTGACGTAAGACGAGGCAGACGAGGCGAGAAAGATCAACGGGCCCTTGAGATCTTCAGGTTCAGCCATGCGCGCCATCGGCACGCGCGCGCCGTACTTGGACTTGAACTGCTCGTCCTGACCGGCCAGCACACCTCCGGGCGACAGCGTGTTGACTCGAATGCCGCGACCCGCCCAGTGTGTCGCGAAGAACTTGGTCATATTCACAACCGCTGCCTTCGATGCCCCATACGCCGGTGACTTGATGAACGGCGCGTTGCCGGCAAGGTGGGCGTAGAAGTTGGCGTCCGGCGACACCGAGGCGTAGAGCGATCCGATGTTGATGATCGAACCACCGCCATTGGCCGCCATACGCTCACCGACTACTTGCGTCACCTGGAACGTGCCGAGCAGATTCACTTCCACCATGCGGCGGAAGTCGTCGATCGGCAGCTGGTGCAGGTGATGACGGCCGCCGGGGCTGTCCGGCGGCTGATCGATCCCTGCATTGTTCACGAGGACCGACGGCTCACCGAGGCGCTCGGCGACCAGGCTCGCGGCGGTTTCGATCGATTCACGCTTCGTGATGTCGCACTCGAAGCGCTGGATTGCGTTGCCGGCCCGCTTGGTCAGCTCCTCGAACCTGGCGGTCGGCACCGCCTTGGCGATGTCGAGTGCGGCAACGCAGGCGCCGGCTTCGATGAGCGCTTCGGTCCACACCGCGCCCAGCTTGCCGGTGGCCCCGGTCACGACGGCGATACGCTTGTCGAGAGAAAAGCGTCCGTTCACCGAAGCGTCACGAACGGGCGAATTCGGCGTCTGCCTTGCTCAGGACGTCGAAGGTGAGGAAGTCATCCTCATGCAGCGGCTTGAGCGTCACTCGGCCGATGACCTTGTCGAGATCGTACGGCGGGATGCCACCACCGGGCGATTTCATGACCACGTCGTTCGGACCGATCACGTGACCGCTGGGCAGATTGCGCGCGACGACGAGGCTCTTGCCCATTTTGATGATCGGCGCGCGTTCGCTCTCGTAGAGCTTCTTCTTGCCGTCGCCCATCGCCTTGAACGTGCGATCGAGGTCGCGGACCAACTTGCGGAGACCGACCGGTTCGAGCGAGAACGCATGGTCGGTGCCCTTCATCGCGCGATTCAACGTGAAGTGTTTCTCGATGATGCGCGCCCCGAGCATGTAGGCGGCAACCGGCATCGCGATACCGTTGTCGTGGCTCGAGAAACCAACGGTCGCCTTCGGAAAATGCTCGCGGTAGGTGCTGATCACTCGCAGGTCGAGCTCTTCAAAGGCCGCCGGATATCCCGCCGTGCACTGCAGGATCGCCAGGTTCGGATTGATCGGCAGGATGGCGTCGTACGCGCGCTTCACATCCTCGAGCAATGCGCCACCGGTCGAGACTATCATTGGCTTCCCGAACGCGGCCACGTGCTTCAGGAGCGGCACGCTCTTGAGATCGCCTGAGGCGATCTTGTAAGCCGGCACATTCAGCGACTCGAGAAAGTCGGCACTGGCGATATCGAACGCCGTCGAGAAGAAGTCGATGCCCAGCTCTTTCGCATAGGCCTGCAACGCGACGTATTCGTCCTTGCCGAATTCGAGGAACTCGCGGTGCTCGCCGTAGGTCGCCCCAAAGCTGTTTTCGTTGTCGTACGGCTTCTCGTAGGCGGCGCGGGTGTAGAGCCCGCGGTTGTCGCGCTTCTGCAGCTTTACGGCGTGCGCGCCGGCCAGCTTGGCCTCGCGAAACAACTCACGTGCTTTGTCGAGGCTGCCCTGGTGGTTATGTCCGATCTCGGCGATCACGTAACACGGGGTGTGATCGCCAATCTCGCGCGCGCCGATCTTCAGTGTGCGTGCCATTGAGTCTCCGTCGAGCGAGACGTGCCTCGCCCCTCTGTCAGGTTCGAACGACGGGCCGCAGCTGCGCGACGAGCTGGTCCCATCCGTATTGGCCGTGCGCGATCTCGCGTGCGGCGCGGCCGATGCGCTGCGTCTGCTCCGTATCGGGCAGACGCTCGCAGAGATTGATGTCGATCACGTTGTGCATGTGGGCCAGGCCAACCGGCGAGTGCTCGTCAAGGTTGGTGATCACCGCACAGCCGACTTCCATTGCCGCATTCACGGTCGTGTTGTTCGCGCGCAGGCCCTTCTCGAAGAAGGCGGCGAGGAACGTACAGTCCATCAGGTGATTGAAGACCGCCGTATCGGACAGGTACCCCATGAAGTAGACCTGTCCGTTGAAGATCGATTGGAGCTCCTCGAACCGCACGACGAAGGAGCCATCGAAGCTGGTGTTCTCATGGAGCGCCGTTGACACGTACACCGAGTAGCTCTGCCCGGTCGCTTCGAGCAGATCGTGCAGTCGGCGATAGAGCGGCACGCGAATTTTGTGCGCCATGCCGAACGTGAACACCGACAGCTCCGTCCGCTGGAACCGCTGCGGATTCAGAATCGTGCCGGGACAAAACAGCTCCTGGATGTCGGGGCGCATTGTCTGGAGCTCGGTGAAGAGCTCACTGTTGCCGCAATAGACCTTCGCGGCCGCGGCGACGAGACGCTGCTCGACCTCGGTTCCGTCGAACGCGTGCAGAAACAATTCGAACTCACCGGCTCTCGAACTCGCCCAGAGATCCAGCTCGGCGGCATCAGCCGAGCTGAACTCCGACAGCTTGATCGAGAGCAACGGGCGCCTGTGACTGCCGAGCTCGACAGCGCCGAGTCCAACCACCGGAACCCCGAGATATTTGGCGAGAATCGCGTTGAATTTGGCGATTCCACAGGTCCAGGGATTCAGGTGATAACCCGCAATGCAATCAATCATCGTGAGTATGAGCTTGTCAGCGAAGGGATCATCTTACCTGACCACGACATCGGTAGAAACCCGGCCTTTCTTTACCACCAGTCGCGGCGCGGAGAAGGATCCGTGCTGGCCACGGCCCTCGCCGTCCTCACGATCTGGTCGATCGCTGCCGGAGCGCATCCAGACGTCCCGACCGATCGCTCTATGCCAAGTAATGCCGCAGGCACCGTTTCAGCGCGATGGTCGCCGATGACGGTGATACTGAAGAGCTGTCTCGCCAGCTGCCGGCGACGAGAATCATCGAGTCTTGCAGTTCCACACGCAATCAGCGCATCGGCCAGCGCGCGGCTCGCCTTCGCGTCCGGCGGAAACGGTCCGAACGAGCGCAGCCGATCGTCAATGTCGCTTGCGCTCGACGAGAGCGAACCCAGTCGCGCGGCGAGATCCGCGATCTTCGCTTCCTGCTCCTCGGATGGCGGCGGATCCGGAGCAGGTCGCCAGAGCACGACTGCCAGCACGCCGATCACGACCAGCGGAATCACGTGCAGCCATCCGAGCTCGGTGTGCTGATCAGAATTCATCCGAAGCACGGAAGCCCATTGGGTCCGGATGGTGTACCGACGCGTCCGCGACGCACGAACACCCGTAGTGGGCCTTCACTCGACGAGACCTCGCCGACATGGTCGTAGCGAGCATGAAGGTAATCGCCGAGGAGATGGAACTCCTGGTAGTCGACTTCGGCACCACCAAGCACGATGGGCACCGATTGCGACTCGAGCCTGGCGATCGTCTCCCGCATGTAGCGATCGTCGGCGTAGAACCCCACGACGAATGCCGCTCGTCCACCAGCGAACAGCCGCTCGGCAAACGCCAGCACGTCGGTGTAGTAGCCGACAACCAGCGCACGATCGGTCGGCCGCGTGCAGCGGTGCAGGTAATCGGCGGCCTGCATCCGATCTGCCGCCTGGGCCTCACGCAGCGACTGTGGCATCGCGGCCAGCTCAGTGGAGATGTGTGACATGCGCGCCAACGTGTCACGAGGCTCGAGCAGACGCGACGTCCACAGTTCGCTGACGACACTGCCCGTACGGGACGCGCACAATACGGTCAGTACGAACCCGGCCACAGCGAGCGCCGTTGTGAACATCGCACGCCGCGATGGCCAACCGCTGGTGCTTCGAAAGAGTAGAAACGCACCGAGCACGGCGACCGGTGGCGCCATATCGCCGAAGCGCGCCGACAGGTTCCCACGCAGGAAGGAGTACCACAGCGCCGCTGTCATCAGGCTGACGGCGATGAGCGCGACGGCATCGGGATTGGTCGGTGGCTTGCGCACCTTCCATGCGCTGAGCACCAGCACGGCCAGCGGGACGCCGGCAAACATGTAGTAAATCCACGCCTCGGCATTCTCGTCGGTGCCGAATATCGCGAACGGCGATAGACCATCGGGCGTGATGACGGGCCAACCGATCTGCGTCCGTTCGTACTCGTTGCGGCTCATCTCCAGGGAGTTGCGCACGTACTCGCCGATCCCCCGATAGCGCTGAATCCACCATAGCGATGGCGCCAGCAGGAGGGCGGTGAGAAGACCGTAGACGACGCCACGTGTGATGCGACGATGCCATGGAGTGTCGCCAGCCAGACCAATCACCGCACCGAAGCCGACCGCGCAGTAAACGCTGTAATCGTGTCTGAAGAGAAACGCGGCCGCGGTCCAGATGCTCATTGCGACGAGCAGCGCCCATATCGGACGCCGCGCGTAACTGATGATCAGCAGAACGGCGAACGCGGTGACGACGACCTTGGGATATCCGTAGAGCTTGGGCGACAACAGTGCCGACACTACCGCCGTCGACAGCGCCCAAGGCCAGGGCGCGATCAGACTGGCGGCGAGAAACGTCGCTGTCGCGCCGAGTGCAACGCCACCGACGGTCAGCCACGCCTCTGAACGAAGGTTGTTGCCGAGAAGCCGTTGCGCAGCGGCAGAGAACTCGTAGGTCAACGAAGGCCACGCGCCATGCACGCCATCCATGAAGTCGCGAAGCGGTTGCTCGCCCGCCTGTACCTGCTTGGCGATCGTCATGTAGAGGAAATGATCGTTGTCGAACCCCCCGAGTGCGCCGCCGAGCGTGTTGAAGCGATATAGAAAGACCCATGCGAACAGCAGGACCGCAACGACCGCGAGCACAACTCCGCGGCGGATCACCACGTCATCCGAAACATGGCAGACCTCCGGGACCAAGCGGCTGTCCGGCAAGACCGCGGCGCACGAGCACGCGCAGCTCGCTCTCGTAGAACCGCACCTTTCCCGCCTCCTCGTAGTGTGAGCGCAGGTAGTCGGCAATCACCGGCATTTGCCCGTCATCGAACAGGTTGCTGCCCAGCACGATGGGAACAGAGGTGGATTGCAGCGACGCGACCGTTTCGCGTGAGTAGCGGTCGTCGGCATAGAAGCCAGGGACGAAGCTCGCACGCCTGCCGCCGAAGAGCCGTTCGGCGAAGACGATCACATCGGTGGCATAGCCCATGACCACCACGCGATCCGTTGTCTTCGTGCATTGATGGAGGTACGCCGAGGCCTGCATGCGACCGGCACCTTCCTGCTCGCGCAATGAAGGCGGCATCGCGAGGAGTTCCTGGGACGCGCGCCGCGTCCGCTCGAACAGATCGCCTGGCAGCTCGAGCAAACGGCCGGTTCGCAGTTCGCTGCTGACACTCGCCATCTGCCACGTGCACATCACGGTCATGCCGAAGACGGCGATCGCAATCATGGCGCCAGGCAGCGCACGCAGCCAATGGTCGATGAGCCCTCTCGTCGACACGAAGAGCAGATACGCCGCAAGGACCGCCATCGGCGGTCCCATATCGCCAAACCGTGCGGCCAGATTGCCCCGAAGGAAGTAGTGCGACAGCACCATCGTCATCACGCTCAGCGCCAGCAGCGCGGCAACCGGCGCGTGTGGCTCGTGCCTGCCCTGCATCGCGTGCTTCGCCGTCACGCCGATCACCACGAGAGGCACAGCGAGGAAGACGTAGTAGATCCAGGCTTTCGCGTTGTCCTCGTCTTCGATAACGGACCGCAGGCCGTGCTCGAGCGAAAGCCGGGGCCAACCAATGCGCGTCCGTGAAGCCTCGTTGCGGCTCATCTCGAGACCGTTGCGCGCGTACTCGGTGAGTCCTCGATAGTGCTGCACCCACCACAGCGAGGGTGCCAGCAGCACTCCAGTCAACAGAAGATAGGCGGCCGCCTGCGTCAGGCGATCGCGCCACGACGCCGTTGCGGCACAGACCGTGATAACGACAAAACCCACGACGCAGTAGATTGCGTAGTCGTTGCGGAACAGAAACGCGATGGCGGTCCACGCGCTCATCACCGCGACCCGCGTTCGGGGTGGCAGCCGTGACGCACAGACGATGAGCAGCGACGCCACGGCGGTCACCAGCACCTTGGGATAGCCGTACAACTTGGGGGAGATGAGCGCCGACAACAGCGCTGTCAACAACGCCCACGGCCAGGGCGCGATCATGCTCGCGGCGACGAACGCGATTGCCGCACCGAGTGCAACTCCACCGACCGTCAGCCACGCCTCGGATCGCAGATTGTTCCCAAAGTAGGTCTGCGCCGCCGCCGAGAGTTCGTAGGTCAATGATGGCCGTGCGCCCTGCAGACCGGCGTCCATGAAGTCGCGCAACGGCTGTTCTCCAGCCTGGACTTGTTTCGCGTACACGAAATGCAGGAAGTGGTCGTTGTCGAACCCGCCGAAGGCGCCACCAAGCGTGTTGAAACGGTACAGAAACACCCATACGAACAGCAGGAGTGCAACGACGGCGACGACGACCGGTCGTCGGAGCTGCTCAGAGACGCGCGGACGGTCGACCATCGAACGTGGCGGTTGGACCGGCGGTAGCCTCGATGAGATACAGCGGCCGGCGCCGCGATTGATCGAGGGCGCGCCACACGTACTCGCCGAGCATTGCCAGCGCGCACAGCACAAGTCCGGTGCCGCCGGCAATCGCGCCGAGCAGCACCACGACGGCGGCCTGCAAACTCTCGAACACGCTCAAGCCAACGACAATGGAAAGGAAGCCAATGACCATCAGCGCCGCGCCGAGCAGCCAGCAGGCCTGGACCGGCGCATCGGAGAACGCGGTAATCGAATCGACGACCAGCTTGATCTTGCGAGCGATCGTCCAGCCGGATCGCCCCGCCACGCGCGGTTGCTTGTCGTACTCGATGTACTCCTGTCGGAATCCGAGCCAGGTAATCAACGCAAACACGTTGACGTGCTGCTCGTCGCAGCGACGGAACGCATCGATGACCACGCGATCGATAAGGAAGAAGTCGGCACCCCGCGACGGAATCTCCTTCATCCCGACGATGTTCCGCATGATCCAGTAGTAGATCGAGGCAAACCCGGCATGCGTTCCTTCGCCGGGCTGCTCGCGCCGCGTCGCCCAGACGACCTGCGCGCCGGTGCGCCATTTCTGCAGCAGCGCACCGAGCGTCTCGGGTGGATCCTGCAGATCCGACGCCATCATCACTGCGGCGTCGCCGCGCACGTGATGCAGGCCGCAGGTAATCGCCACGTGCGATCCGCGGTTGCGGGCGAGCCGGATGCCGCGCACGTGTGAATCGATCAGCGCGAGACGCTGCACGACCGCGAACGTGTCGTCGCGCGAATGGTCGTCAACGATCAGCCACTCCCACTCCTCCCCGAGCTGCGCCATCGTCTGCGAGAGACGTGCGTGGAGATTCTCGAGGTTGACGGATTCGTTGAACGCCGGTGTGAGGATGGAAATCATCACCCTTCACGCGACACGGCACGCCTGAGTGCCGCGATCACCCGCTGCTGATCCTCGTCAGTCATCTGGTGGTAGAGCGGCAGCACGATCGCAGTGTCTTGCGCCTGCTCACCGCGCGTCAGTGGGCCCGGCGCCCGCCACGATCCTGCGGGATACGCCGGTTCACGATGCGCATTCATCACACCGCGGCGCGTCGAAATGCCTTCGTCTAACAAGCGCTGCATCACCCGTCGCTGCTCGAGCGGCGGCCGCAGGCGGACGGTATAGCTCTGCCAGTTTGTGCGCGCCCACTCGGGCTCAGCGGCCGGAATCACACCGGGAATGCCGCGAAGACACTCGGCATACGCGGCCGCCAACGTGCGACGCCGCTCGACGATTGCCGCCAGGCGCTTCAATTGTTCGCGACCGATCGCGGCCTGAATGTCGGTCATGCGGTAGTTGTACGCCGGAACCGAGTACTGCTCGAACACGACCTGCGACGAGGCGTGACGTACGGTATCAGGCACCGTCATCCCGTGCTGACGCAGTAGCCGAAACGTGGCGTCGAGCTTCTCATCGCGCGTCGTCAACATCCCGCCATCGCCCGTGGAGAGCAGTTTGCGCGGATGAAATGAGAAACATGCGATGTCAGCGTGCGGCTTGCCGATTCGTTCCCACGTCCCGTCCCACAGCACCTCGCTGCCGATCGCGCATGCGGCGTCCTCGATCACCGGGATGCCGCGGCGCCCGGCGAGTGCGAGGATCGGCGGCAGCTCGCACGGCATACCGAGTTGATGCACAACAAGGATGGCCTTGGTCCGATCGGAAATCGCCGGCTCGATGAGGGACGGATCGATGTTGAACGTGTCGGCCGTCACGTCCACGAACACCGGCATCGCATTGCAGTAGCGGACGGCGTTCGCCGTCGCAATGAACGAATGGCTGACGGTGATGACCTCGTCGCCGGCACCAACACCGACGGCGAGGAGCGCGAGATGCAGCGCTGTCGTACAACTCGAGACCGCGCAGGCATACGGCGCACCGACGGCGATGGCAAACTCACGCTCGAATGCGGCGACTTCCGGCCCTTGTGTCACCCATCCCGACAAGATGGCGCGGCGGGCAGCCTCCGCGTCACGCTCGTCGAGCCAGGGTCGTGCAACGGGGATCGGCGCGGTCGTGTTGCTCATTCGTCGTAGAGGCGGGCCTTCAGACCCGCCTGCTTGTCAGGCAGGAATCCAATTGCGGACGACTTCCTGCTCGAGAAGTTCTTCGGGGCTCTTCTTCTGATCGCGATACCACTGCAGGAGACGCTGCAGGCCGTCAGCCATCGACACTCGAGGCTCGAACCCGAGCAGGCCGCGAGCGCGAGAGACATCGGCAATCAGGCGATACACGTCGCCTGGTCGCGGCTCGTCGTACACGATCTCGGCATTTGGCCGGCCTGTGACAGACGCGACCGTCTTCGCCAGGTCTGCAATCCTCACGTCGGTACCCGAGCCGATATTGATGGTTTCGCCGACCGCTTTCGGATGATCGCCCGCGAGCAGAATGCCTGCCGCGGTATCGCTCACGAACGTGAAGTCGCGCGACTGCGAACCATCTCCAAACACGATCATCGGCCGGCCGGCGAGGCAACGCAGGAGGAACTTGGGAATCACTTCCCCGCTGTCCCCTTCGTGATGCGAACGCGGCCCATACGTATTGAACGGACGGATGACGACCGTCGGGTAGCCGTAGGTGCGGAAGTATGCGCGCGTGTAGGACTCGCCGGCCAGCTTGGACCCGCCGTACACCGTGCAGGGAAATGCCGGGTGATCCTCGCTGATCGCGTCACCGAGAATGGGCGTGAACTCGACGCCCCCATACACCTCTGAGCTCGACACATACACGAAGCGCGGGACATCGGCCTGTCGCGCCGCCGCGAGCAGCTTCAGCGTCGCGGTCGCGTTGACATCGTGGTTTTCCTGAGGCGAATGCACGGAGTGGCGCACTCCCAGGCATGCGAGGTGATAGACGATGCCGGCCTCGCGCAGATGCGGGACCACAGCATCAGTGTCGCGCACGTCACTCACCTGAAGGATCACATCGGGCGACAGCACGTTCGCGACGTTCTCGCGTTTGCCGTTGACCAGGTTGTCGATGATGACAACGCGCTCGCCGCGTTCCGCCAGCTGACGGACGAGCTCCGAACCGATGAACCCGGCGCCGCCCGTCACGATGACCGTCGATCGATCTGCCATCAGCCTCGCCGCCCGAGCACGAGAAACGCCACGCGGCTCACCGATCCGAAGTCCTGGAGCTGCACCGCCAGTTGCGCCGCGGTACGGTTGATGGCCGAGTCGTAGACGGGCGACTCGGGCGCGACGGCCATCGGATGGACGATGCGTGAGACGAAGTCGTAGACACCAAAATGACGACGGGCATCGAGCGTGAACAAGCGATCGAGGAATGGCAACAACTGCGACTCTTCGAAGTCGACGTTGTGCCAGACCGTCGGCATCTCCGAAAGGCCCATCTGCGCGCGCATCGCGTTCAGGTTGCGCCGGCCGTCAGCGAGCCCCTCGACGAAGATGAACCGCCCACCGGGCTTGAGCAGCCTGGCGATGTTTTCAATCGCACGCTGCTGTCGATCCCAGCTCTCCAGATTGATCAGACAACGCACAGACAGTGCGACGTCGAACGTCCCGAGCGCCTTCGGGTCGAGGTCGAGCGCATTGCCGACTTCAAAGCGCAGGTTCGGCTTGCCGGCTGCCGCGGTCCGCGCCCGTTCGATCATCGACTCGCTGAAATCAATACCGAGCGTTTCGCGAACCAGCGGCGCCAGCAGGCGCGTCGCGTAACCGGATCCACAGCCGACGTCCACCATCGAATCGGTGGCGCGGAGAAACGGCTTGATCGTCTCGATCTCGAGCCAACGCTGCCAGACGTCTGAATGCGTCGCCTCCGCGTCAGTCAACGACTGATCCTGAGCGCGGGTCTCCCAGAACTTCTTTACTTGCGAATCCTGCACCTGCGGCACCGGTCCTCCTGGCTCAACGTTCTCAGGCGCGTTTGAAGACCCGCCTCTACGAAACGTGGACGCTGTGAACGGTCATTCATTCTAGCCGAGCGCATTCCGCGCGATCGTTGCGCGCCAGCACGATAAACGCCTTCTCGCTGGTGAGCGGCACACGCCACGCCTCGTGATAATTCGCTCGCACATACGATCCAATGCGCGGATAGTCGCCGAGCATCTCGCCCTCGGTCTGACTGTCGAGGATCACGAACGGCACATCTTCCGACGACACGCGCGTCAGCAGCATCGTCGCATCGCGATCGCTGGTGTAGTACCCCGGCGAGAACGAGACGTGCCCGCCGGCAAAGGCGCGGTGCGTGTAGAAGAAGACCTCGGGCGCGAAGGTCAGGGTGAGCAATCGCGAGCCCGGCGACGTGCAGCGCACCAGCGACGTCACCAGCGTGCGGTAGGCGGGCGACAGTTGTCCGGTGCGCTGATCCGGAGGCGATAGCACCCGTCGAATCGTCCGCAGGCGCAGATTGATCCCGTCGATGCCGTTCGCGATGTTGGTACGTTCAATCTGCGTTGAGGCATCACCAACGGCGGCGGTCCCCGCCACGATCATCACGAGGACAACGGCGACGGCCAACCTGCGCACGACCGTCGATCGGAGGGATGCCGTCGCTGGCCAGTCGATGCCGGTCGACCTGACTTGCCAGACAAGACCCGCAAGCCACGCCATCAGCAGCGAGGCGGGGACCAGCACGTCGCGAATCCGCGTCTCGATCGGGTCACGCAGCATCGTGAGATTCATCGCGAACTGCATGACCAGCGACAGGGTGACCAACGCGCGACTTGTCGGTGTCGATGTCGACCAGGTCCCGGCCAAAACCGCGGCCGCCACGATGGGCACGAGCCACACGAGATAGAACAGCGCGGCGGTGGCGTTGGCGCGAAGGCGCATGCCTTCCCCGGGCCCATAGACGTTGACCAACCAGCTCTCGAGGCCGCCCGGCGCAGACACCTGCACGCGGAATGCGGACCGGTCAATACCCTGCGTGTCCGCTGCGAGCGGATCTTTCACCAGCCGCTCGATGTCAGACGTGGACCATCGACGCATTTCGTAGGTCCAACTCTGTGGCGAGTTCAGGGACTGACGCACGAGTCGATGACGGATTTCGGCGTCGGCGATGCTGGCCTCAGACGCGTTCGGCTGCCACCGGACGTTGATCACTGGTCCGTGCGCGAGGGGCTCGAGGAGTGGTCGGCTCGAATCGACTGCGAACCTTGGCGGCGTCCACCAGTTGGCCCGCTGCGCCTCGCGCTCCGAGAAGACCATCCCTTCACGCACGTAAGTGCCGAGCCCTTCGAAGACCTGCACCCAGACGAGATAGGGAGCCACGATCAGCGTGGCGACCGCAACGACGCGTGAGACAGAGACGAGCGTCGCACGGCTGACGCCGTGATACGCGAGCATCATCGCAATCGTGCTCACGCCGAGAAACACGCCGAGGTCGTGGCGAAAGAGAAACGCTGCGGCGACGGCCACGGACATCAACACGGCGCGCACCGTGTCCGGCCTCGCGCAATACCACCACGCGACCGCACTGCCAAGCGCCGGAACCAACAGCTTCGGATAGCTGTAGGTGACCGGATACACAGCGACCGGCATCAGCGCGGTCAGCGCGGCAATCGCCGCCGCGCCCGACATCTGCAGCGCCACCACGTAGGAGAGCGCTGCGGCGACGCCGTACGCAATCGCGATGACCCACAACTCGGAGCGCAGACCTTCGCCGAACAGCACCTGACCTGCCGCTGAGATCAGCGGCATCAGCGGCAGTCCGCGTTCGACGAAATCACGCACCGGCAGATCGCCCATGGTGATCTGCTGCGCAACCGAGAGATGCACGAAGTGATCGTTGGCGAAATCGGTGAATGAGAGGTAGCGATACGCGACCGTCAGCAGCGCAAGCGCCAGCGCTCCGATCGCCAACCGCGCTTTCATTTGGTGATGCCCTTCGACTCGCTCTCGTCGAACCGGCGGCCTGACGAGCGCTCGCTCAGGGTCAGTGGCCCTGCGAGACCGACGCGCGAGAGGCCTCGCAGGTCCACTGACGTGAACTCGGCGGCACCGGTCAGCGCCCCCGCGTGCCGCGCGACGAACAGGTGTGGCGCCAAGAGACTGTCGCTGTCGTAGATCGCCACCGTGGGCACGCCCATGAACGGCGCCTGCCAGGCCAGCCCGCCGCATGCGCTGAGAAAAAAGCGCGCGCGCGCAATCAGTGCGAGCTGCGTATCGAGGTTCGTCCGCGGCGACATCAGCGAACGGGCACTGATGACGTTGGGGATGCCGTCGAGATCGAAGTCGCGATGCTCGTCGATCCCGAGATCGGTTTCGAGGAGTACCACTGGCGCGATCAACGCTGCTTGAGTCACCACGGCGCGCACCGCCTCGCGTGTCTTCTCGTGCGTGGACAGCGCAGGTCCCGCGTAAATCTTTGCGGCAATGAAGTCGTCGGGGATACCCGGCGGCAGAGCACGTGCCGCAGCGCCCGTCCGGTTGGAGCGGCCGACGGCTACGTGACGCGTCCGGCGCCACAACAGATCGAACGGCAGGTTGCCGTGCCACACGTTGCGGAACAGCCGGAACATCAACGAGGGATGACAGACGGCGACCTCGCCGAGGCCGCGCGTCGAACGCACCGCCGCAATGAGCTCCTCGTCCAGTGTGCTCGTCGCCGACTGCTTCTGTCCGCCGCCCTCACCTTCCGATCGGCGCTGTGCGTTACGTGCCGCGAGTTGCTGCGGGGTCGTCAGGTCGAAAATGTCCGCGTAGCCCGCGGCGAAATCGCGATACATCGACTCCATTCCGCCCCGAGAGACGACGATCAATCGATCGCGCGGGATGCCGAAGGCGTCCTGAAACCAGCGGAGGAATGGAATCCAGTAGAGGACTTCATAGCCGACTTCGGCGAGCCACGGTCCGACCACGATCGGATGCGTCGTGGCGGCAAGTGTGGCAATCTCGCGATCGATCGCCTCCGCCTCGCGCCGGAACGCGCGATGCTCCTGCGCGCGCGAATGACGCCGCATCGCACGTACCAGCGGCTTCGGCGCAGACTGCAGCCGCCGGTCGACCTTGAAGCCAACATTGCGCAGCGCGTCGAATGCGCTCACGCGTCCACGCTACTTGTCACGCGAGCGAGCCTCGATTTCCGCGACTACCTGACCCGGGACACACCACGCTGCGCCCTTCGGCGCGAGGTACTCGAGGACGTCCTCGACGCGCAGGTCGGCAGCCAGGCAGGTCAGCCTGCGCCGGTTCTCCGGCTCGCTGATCGCACCGAAGCGATCGAGCAGGGTGATCAGTTCGATCGACCGGCTCCAGACCGCAGCCTCGGCACCGCTCACCCGTCGAATGGACGAGGAGATCGCGTAGGGACGAACCTCGACCACTCGATTGGCGTCCTCGCCAGCCTGCAGTAACCGCATGACCGTGGAATCGCTGCCGATCGCCGCCGCCTCCGCGATATTGCGGACCGGCCCCTCCGACGACAGCGTCCGTCCCGACACCTCGAACACCATGAAGACGATCACGCCGAGGGTGACCAGACAGGCCGGTGCCGCGGCCGCGATGAGCACGGGCAGCGCGACGCGACGCTCAGGGCTCACGGAACCATTCAAGCCAGTCACCGATCACCTCCGGCCGTACCGGATGCGTCACGATCGCATCGGTCTGGAGCCGCTGCTTGAGCGCGAGTCCCGTGGCGTCGGGGTTCAGCCGCTGCTCACGGATCCACTCATCGATATAGACCCACTCGTTGCGGACGCTGGTCGCCTCCGAGCGCAGCGCAATGTGAATGGCCACCGCGCGAAATGCCCACGCCCCCGATAACACGACCAGAAACATCGTCAGGGCGGCAACGCGCATGCGACGCGCGGAGAGCGAGGTCGACTCGATGAGCGTTTTTACGGCTGCCGCGAGCGCGGCGGCGTAGAAGATCCCGGCGGGACTGAGAATCACGTCCTTGGTGTATGCATAGCTAATCACCGCGTTGGCGACCGCGACCGCCACGAAGATCGCCATCAGTTGGTCGTCGCGGGTAAACCGCCGCGCGACCCAGTCCGTGCGACGATGCCACGCGTACCAGACGAGGACGAGCGTACCCATCGCTGAGGCGATCAGATTGGCAAGCAGTGCGATTGACAGCTCGTCGCCGTAGAGAAAGTTACGAGTCGCAGTCCACACACCGGCACGCGGTTCCGAGAAGAGCACCGACAGCAGCGCTGTACCGATGTTGTAGAGATAGAACACGCTGGGGTGTGCGCCGAACCGGCTCTCGAGATCCTTCGGATCGAGTATCGCGAATCCGAACCCGGAGCTGCGCTCGGTCAGACCCGGCGTGCCGACGTCGAGCACGGCAAAACGCAGCCCAAGATATCCGACGACGAGCAACACGATGGCCGCTATCGCCCATCGCGAGACACCCCGCGCGCCGAACAGGAAGGCGGCGACCAGCACGACTGCGATCAGCAGCCCGCTCTCGACGCTGAGCGCCGCAAAGATGAACAGCACCGCGGCCGCAACATCACGCCACCAGCGCGGAGCGCCAAGTGCGAGGTCCGCAGCGAGATAGCAGCAAATCAGAATCGTCATGTAGGCGTTGATGGGAAACGCCTCGAGAATCGTGCCGGCAAAGGTGTGTAGCCCGATCAACGCAGCAAGACCAATCGTCACCGCCGCCGCGCCCGCAGCCGTCCGCGGTTTCACGAGCCGCATGAACAGAATCGTGAGCACTACGACCTGACCCACGTGCCAGCCGCGAAACCATGCGTGGTAGTTCCCGCCTGAGAGGTCGTACACCACCCGGATGTGGCCCCACAGGAATGGCCGCAGAAATCCAGTCGCGTGGAACTGGTCGTAGACGAGTTGGCCGAGCGTGCGGCCCGATGCCTGAACCAAATTGCCATAGCTGTCCGACACTTGAATCGGAATGTCGAACAGCAGATAGCTGAGACCGGTGACCACGAGTGCCGCGTACGCGTAGGACAGCCAGGTCCACCGTGTGGAACGATCGAGAGCGGATTCAGTCGTCATGTCCCGACGCCGCTCTGCGGTTACCGATAGCATGGCCACCCTGTCGTCGTATCCGCGTGAAGCGGAGGCAATCCACTGCGGACCAGGACGCGAACCGTTCGATCGCTGCTCGTGGGTATCTCGGTCAGCGGCTGGAAGTTGGCAGCGACAAACGCACTCACGCCCGGCGCCGTTGAACGGAACGACGACTCCTGATCGCTCAGCATCAGTGCGAAGGCGACCACCTGCTGTCGCACGCGATCGAGCATCTGCTGCTGTTCCGATTCGGATTGGTAGTAGCCCTCGAGAAAAGTGCTATGGCCTGCCGCGAACGGACGCTGTGCGTACACGTAGATTTCCGGCGCGTTGCCGGCAACCAGCAATCGGTGACTCGGGGTTGTACAGCGATCGAGGTAGTCGAACAGGCCGACGAGGGACAGGATCCGACCGTCGGGTAGCTGCTGCCGATCGTACCGGGATTTCAGCTGGGCGGTCCGATCGCGTACGAGCTGCGGGAGCGATGACAGTCCGACACTCAGATTCGTGCGGGCAAGATTCTCCTGCGTGCGGCCGACCACCGCGACTGACGAGGCCCCGATGAACATGAGCACCGCGGCCCCAGTGAGCGCGACCGATCGCAGCGGCAACGAGGGCACGCGCAATGCGCGTCCCGCCAGCCACGCTGCGACGAGCACCGCCGGCACGATCGCGTCCGGCAGACGCACCGGCAGCGGATCGCGAAGGAAGTTCATGTTGGCGAGAAACGCTAACACCACGAGTGGCGCGCCCATCAACGCGTCCTCGGTCCGTCCGCGTCGGACATTCAACGCAACGACGGCGGCGGCAATCAGTGGCAGCGCATGAAACAAGTAGTAGAGCCGTACGGCATCGCCCGAGCCATACGCGGCGAGGTGGAGCGCCGTGCGGTCGGCCTCACGCCGGCTGAACTCCCATGAGCTCACTGAAGCGCTCAAGATTCCCTGGCTGCGCTGGATATACACGGCGTACGGCAGGCTCACCAGCAGGATGAGCACACCGAGCGTCATCAGACGCGTCTTCATGACCCGTGCGTCGCCAGGTGCAAGAGCCACGGTGACGATCGCGGCCAGCCCAAGATTGAGACCATGCTCCTGCCGAAACAGATACGCGACGCAGACAACAAGGGAAATGAGAAAGAGACGAGGGCCGGTTGGCTGACGAACCCACGCCCAGATCGCCAGCGGACCAAGGGCGTACAACAACGCGCGCGGATAACTGGCCGGCAGCGGAAACGCCATGACGCACAGCACACACGCCAGCACGGCAACAACCCACGATCGCGATGCCCGCCACGCCGCGATCACGACCAGCGTCGACGTCACTCCGTAGACGATGGCCATCAGCATCGCTTCGGCAAAGAGCGAATGGCCGAAGACGATTTGCGCAGCCGCCGAGGCCGCATACATCAGCGGCATCCCGGGATCGGCGAAATCGCGTGTGGGCCACTCACCGAGCCGCATCTGCTGCGCAGCGGCGAGGTACTGAAAGTGATCGTTCGAGAAGCCTTCCAGCCCGAGAAAGCGGACGAGGGCGGTTGCCACTCCGGCGATCACCGCCGCGCCGACCACCGCCGGCGGCACCCGCATACCGTCAGATCTTCTCGAGAACCAGGACACGGCCTTTGCGTCCCCAGTCCATCTTTTCCTCGAGATCCGGCCGCGAGCGGCAGCCCTCGAGCACAAACATCAAGCGGAGCATGTCCTTGTTGAGGAGCGTGATGTGCGAGGGATCCAGGTCGTCGCTGGTGTTGAAGTCGAGCAGCGTCGGCGGGTTCGGGTGGAACCGCGTCGTGACATAGATGAACTTCGAGGTAAGGCGAACCATGTTGGCGACCGCCCTCTTCACCTCGAGCACCGTCAGATGTTCCAGCACCTCGCGGCAGATGACGAGGTCGTACGAACCGTCCTTCTTGATTGACGTGTCCTTGGCATCCCCGATCGCGATGCGATCCCTGACCTCCGGCGTCGCCAGCTTGAGGCTCATCTCGTTGTAGTCGATGCCGTCGGCTTCGACCCCAATCTCGTGGAGAAGATGCATCAAGGCGCCGGGGCCGCAACCCAGATCGATCACCCGCGTTGGCTGGAAGACGTCCTTGATCAGCTGCGGGTTCTTCGCCTCGATACGGCGCCGCGTCTCCAGCGAATAGTTGTTATCACCGGCGCGCCATTCGCCCAGCCAGTAGTTCTCGTCGTAGTGCTGTTGGTCGGTCGGCTTCTGCGCCAGGACGGCGGCTTCGAATTCGCTGATGTTCATGAGTCGTATCACGGGCTCCTGCGTGAACTGCTGAAGGATGCGGCTCGACGAATCGAGCACGGTGTCCAGGTAGACGACCTCGATGCCATGATTCGCGCAAATCGTGACCTGATCGGCCGGAAGACGCCCCCGCCAGTCACTGCCCTTCACGTAGTAGCGGGGTTGCAGCTCGCGAAGGATGGTCTCGGTGTCGAACTGATTGACATGCGTGTAGGCGATAAACCGGATCGCGTCGACGATCGCCGCGCGCTGATCCTCGGGAAGCAGCGGCCGGTGCTTGGTGCGGACGTAGCGATCCGATGCCACATTGCAGAGCAGCGGCAGCCCCAACGAACAAGCGGCCTTGAAGTACTCGATGTGCCCGCGGTGCATCGGATCGAAGGCACCGTCCACCATGGCGACGGTACCGCGGTACTCTTTCAGTTGTTCGAATGTCAGGATCACGGCTAGACGAGCAGTCCCTTCTGCTTCAGTTCGTCATAGGCGCGATCGAAGAAGTCTGTCGCAACGTCGGGTGTCGTCTTTGCCCATTCAACCAGCTCCCCGAATCCCTGATCGAGCGTGACCCGCGGCGCAAATCCAAGCGTCGTCTTCGCACGCGTGATGTCGGCCGTATTGTGACGAATGTCGAACTTGCGTCCTGCCTGCGTCACCTCGGGCTCGATCGACTTGCCGAGAATGCGATTCAACGTCTTCGCGATCTCGAGAATCGTCACCGTCTCGCCTGAACCGACATTGACTGGCAGGAAGTCGGCGCCCGCCGTCTCGATCATCAACACCAGGCAGGCGACGACGTCGTGGATCGAGACGAAGTCGCGAAGCTGACCGCCGTCCTCGAAGACGACCGGCTGGCGATCGTTGAGCAAACGGCTCAACCAGATCGCGGCGACGCCGGCGTATGGATTGCTCAGACTCTGTCGCGGACCGTAGACGTTGAAGAACCGCGGCGCGACCGAAGGGATGCCGTACGTCTTCCCGATCAACAACACCATCTCTTCCTGGTGCAGCTTGGTCATCGAATAGATGTTGTCGCGATAGAGCGGTTTGTCCTCCGGCGTCGGAATGGAGACGACGTGGTTGCCGCACGTCGGGCATCGCTGTTCCCAGTCGCGGGCGGCAAGCTGCTCCTCGGAGCGAATCGTCGGCGCGACCGCTCCGTGCGTCGCGCAGCGATAGGCGCCTTCCCCGTACACGCCAATCGACGAGGCGACGAGCACTTTCTCGACGTGGTGCTTGTTGTTGACCAGGATGTCGAGCAGCAGCGCCGTGCCACGCGTATTGACGTCCACGTAGCGATCGACCTGATACATGCTCTGGCCGACGCTCACCGCGGCACCGAAGTGCACGACCGCATCGGACTCGAGCACCAGCGGCTCGAACACCGCTCGATCGCGAACGTCGCCGCGAATATACGTCGCCTTCGGGTTGGCATACGACGGCCATTGACCGGAGCGATGAACTTGCGGTTCCAGGTTGTCGAGTACCTTGACGCGGTACTCGCGCGCAACCAACGCGTCAACGAGATGGGATCCGATGTAACCGGCGCCGCCGGTCACGAGGATCTGTCGAATACTCATGCTGTCTGCCTTGTCCGAGGAAACGGAGATTGCGGGGGTAACGGGTTAACAGGGAGATACCGTTGTCTCTGTCATACTCCGCTTACTCCAGACGGCCGCACCTCGAGCAACCCCCCTGTACCGATCGACTCGAGCGCAGAACGCGCCATCAGCAGGTGCCGCGCCGAGTAACCGCTGGCGTCGGAAAAGTACGCGGTCGATCTCACGTTCAAGAAAGGCGCGAGATACGAGAAACCGCCATATGTACCAACGAACGCCGACGCGCCGGCGACGATGGCCGTCTGCAACGCCAGGTTGTCGCGCGGGTGCATGTCGTGTGGCAGCGTGCGAACCTCGATCGATTCCGCATCATGGCTGGCGTGATCGTCGAGCCGCAGATTCGTCGCCAGCGACACGAGCGGACCTCGCTCACTGAGCGCCTGCACTGTGCGACGCACGAAGGCGCGGTTCTCGGGCGTATCCGGAAAGCAGTCGTTGAAGTAGAACTTCACGGCCGTGTACGGCGTGCCGGGCTCTGGCCACCTGAAGCCGGCCGCTCCATCGGAAGGGGCGTTCACTCGCTCGTACTTCGCGAAACGGTGCACCCACTCCTCATCCACGTGCCCCCACCAGAACGGATTGAACAATCCGTACATCGTCGATGGATGGAGCATCGATCGGCTGTGAACGTCGGTCGTGAGCTCGCGGAGCAGCTGCCG
>DATCXH010000765.1:0-3695 GCA_036565925.1 Vicinamibacterales bacterium | reverse complement strand
GCATCGGCCCATCGACCGCCGACACCACCAGGATCGCGCCGTCCATCTGCGCCGCCCCCGTGATCATGTTCTTGATGTAGTCGGCGTGCCCCGGGCAGTCCACGTGCGCGTAGTGCCGATTCGCCGTCGCATACTCCACGTGCGACGAGGCAATCGTCAGAATCTTCGTGTCGTCGCGGCGCCCCTGCGACTCCGACGCCTTCGCCACTTCGTCATACGGCACGTACTTCGCCCAGCCCTTGTCCGCCGCCACCTTGGTCAGCGCTGCGGTCAGCGTGGTCTTGCCGTGGTCGATGTGTCCAATCGTCCCCACGTTCACGTGCGGCTTCGAACGATCGAATTTCTCTTTGGCCATCGCGATACGTCTCCGTTATTTGCCCTGGATCCGGGCCACTACTTCTTCACTGATATCGGGGGGCGCCTGTTCGTAACGGTCGAAGTGCATCGAGTACGTGGCCCGACCCTGCGTCCGCGAGCGAAGGTCGGTGGCGTAGCCGAACATCTCCGACAGCGGCACACGCGCGTTGATGATCTGCGTGCCGCCGCGATCCTCCTGCGACTGGATGCGACCGCGCCGGCTAGCCAGGTCGCCCATCACATCGCCGAGATAATCCTTGGGGACCACCACCTCGACGCGCATCACCGGCTCGAGCAGTACGGGCTTGGCCTTCTTCGCGGCTTCCTGGAACGCCATGGAGCCCGCGATCTTGAACGCCATTTCCGACGAGTCCACTTCGTGATGCTTACCGTCGTACAACTCGATCCGGACGTCGTCGATCGGGAAGCCGGCCAGCACGCCGCGCGTGAGCGCTTCCTTGATGCCCTCGTCCACGGGCTTGATGTATTCCTTCGGGATCGCGCCGCCCTTGATGCCGTTTTCGAAGACGTAGCCCGTGCCAGGTTCGGCCGGGAACAGGTGAATCTTCACTTCGGCGAACTGGCCGCGACCGCCGGTCTGCTTCGCGTAACGCATCTCGCCGTCAGCCGGACGCGTGAGCGTTTCCTTGTAGGCAACCTGTGGCTTGCCGACGCTCGCATCGACGCCGAACTCGCGCTTCAAACGGTCAACGATGATCTCGAGGTGCAACTCGCCCATGCCGGCGATGACGACCTGACCAGTCTGCTCGTCGGTCTTGACGCGGAACGTCGGATCCTCGGCCATCAGCTTCTGCAGGCCGTTGCCGAGCTTTTCCTGATCGCCCTTCGTCTTCGGCTCAATCGCGAGCGAGATGACCGGCTCGGGGAAGTCCATCGACTCGAGGACCACCGGCTTCTTGTCGTCGCACAGCGTGTCGCCCGTGCTGACCTGCTTCAAGCCGACCGCGGCCGCGATGTCGCCGGCGTAGACCTCTTTGATTTCCTCACGCTTGTTGGCGTGCATCTTCAGCAGACGGCCGACGCGCTCGGTCTTGCCCTTGGTCGCGTTGTAGACCGACGAACCCGACGTCAGGACACCCGAGTACACGCGAATGAACGTGAGCTGGCCGACGAACGGATCGGTCATCAACTTGAACGCCAGCGCTGAGAACGGCGCATCGTCGGCGGCAGGCCGCTCGATGAGCGTTTCTTCCTTGGCGTTTGGATCCAGACCCGTGATCGGCGGAACGTCGAGCGGCGACGGGAGGTAGTCCACGACCGCATCGAGCAGTGGCTGGACGCCCTTGTTCTTGAAGGCCGTACCGCAGATGACGGGCACGAACGCCGTCTGCTCGTTGCGCACCGATTTGATCACACGATCGCGCAGCGCCTTCTTGATCTCGTCTTCGGTGATTTCCTGCCCGTGGAGATACTTCTCGAGCAGCGTATCGTCGTGCTCGCTAACCTTCTCGATCAACTTCTCGCGATACTCTTGGGCCTCAGCCATCAGATCGGCCGGGATGTCGGCGACATCGTAGTCGGCACCCATCGTCTCGTCTTTGTAGGTGATCGCCTTCATCCTGACGAGGTCGATGACGCCCTTGAACTTGTCTTCAGCGCCGATCGGCAACTGAATCGCGACGGGGTTGGCACCCAGCTTCGACTCGATCTGCGACAGCGTCATCTTGAAGTCCGCGCCGATGCGGTCCATCTTGTTGACGAAGCAGATGCGCGGGACGCGGTACTTGTCCGCCTGGCGCCACACGGTCTCCGACTGCGGCTCCACGCCGGAGACGGCATCGAACACCGCGCACGCGCCGTCGAGCACGCGCAGCGAGCGTTCGACTTCAGCCGTGAAATCGACGTGGCCCGGCGTGTCGATGATGTTGATGCGGATGTCGCGCCAGAAGCACGTCGTCGCGGCGGACGTGATGGTGATGCCGCGCTCCTGCTCCTGCTCCATCCAGTCCATGACAGCAGTGCCTTCATGGACTTCACCGATCTTGTACGTAATCCCGGTGTAGAAGAGGATCCGTTCGGTGGTGGTCGTCTTCCCGGCATCGATGTGGGCCATGATGCCGATGTTCCGGGTACGGTTTAACGGTGTTTGACGCCCCATTGCGCTCTTATTCGACGGTTTGCGATCGACGGACTGTGTTTCTGTTACCACCGGTAGTGTGCAAACGCTTTATTGGCTTCCGCCATGCGGTGTGTGTCTTCACGCTTCTTGACGGCGCCGCCCCGCAAGTTCGACGCGTCCAGCAACTCGTTGGCAAACTTCTCTTGCATCGTCTTGCCGTCGCCACGCGAACGCGCGTAGCTGACCAGCCAACGGATGCTGAGCGACAAACGACGATTCGGATTCACTTCGACCGGCACCTGATAGTTCGACCCGCCGACGCGGCGTGACTTCACTTCCAGGCTCGGCTTCACGTTATCGAGCGCCTTCTTGAACACCTTCAGCGGATCGTCGCCGGTGCGCTCTTTGATGATGTCGAAGCTCTTATAGAGGATGCGCTCCGCGGTGCTGCGCTTGCCGTCACGCATCACGGTGTTGATGAACTTGCTGACCAGGACGCTGTTATAGAGCGGGTCGGCGGCAAGTTCGCGCTTGGGAATCTCTCGTCTACGCGGCATGTCTCAAATCCCCGTTATTGCTTTGGGCGCTTCGCGCCGTACTTCGAACGACCCTGCTTTCTGCCCTGCACGCCGACGGCGTCGAGGGTTCCGCGCACGACGTGATAGCGCACGCCCGGCAGATCCTTCACGCGGCCGCCGCGAATGAGCACCAGCGAGTGCTCCTGCAGGTTGTGTCCCACACCGGGGATGTAGGTCGTGACCTCGATGCCGTTGGTCAAGCGCACGCGCGCGACCTTGCGCAGCGCGGAATTCGGCTTCTTCGGCGTCTGCGTGAATACGCGCACGCACACACCGCGCTTTTGCGGGCTGACCTGGAGCGCCGGGCTCTTGGTCTTGGTCACGATCTTCTTCCGCCCCTGGCGGACGAGCTGACTGATAGTCGGCATGTGTCCTCGACAAAACGCACATGCGGAACCGCACGCTCGACGCGCTCCGACGCGTGCGTCGAGCCGACGGCTCCGAACGTTCGTTCCAAGC
Organism: Vicinamibacterales bacterium; assembly: GCA_036565925.1. Lineage (GTDB taxonomy): Bacteria > Acidobacteriota > Vicinamibacteria > Vicinamibacterales > UBA2999 > Gp6-AA40. The sequence continues at coordinate 221 of DATCXH010000765.1, read as the reverse complement.
CTGAAGAAGCGATGCATTCGCATCGCGTCTGGCACCTGAAACTAATAACCCTAACTTGTTGAATGCTCGAGAAGAGTGCGATGTGCAGCTTCTTCCGCGGCGGTTGAAGCTAGATAGGGTGTCCTAGCTCCAAGAGAACCTGACGAATATAACACGCGTGTTTATCCACACGCAACCGACTGACAATACGACGCTTACTGCCGGCGGGTCTGAAGAGCAAG
>DATCXH010000128.1:0-8498 GCA_036565925.1 Vicinamibacterales bacterium | reverse complement strand
GAGCGTCCTGGCGCACGAGATCGCGCACATTGCAAGCCGTCAAGCAGCAACGCAGCTGACGACGATCGCGATGACGAAGTGGAGCCTGAACTTCCTGGGATCATTGCTTGGCAACGCCGGTGGCGCAGGCGGTGCGCAGGTTGCCGCCGAATTCCTCGCGAGCGGTGCCGCACTGAAATTCAGTCGCGAGGACGAAAACGAGGCCGATCGCGTCGGCATGGCGCTGATGAGCCGCGCCGGGTGGGACGGCCGTGGCATGGTGGAGATGTTCGAGATCCTGCAGAAGGCATCCGGCCGCGACCCATCGCTAGTCGAGGCGTTCTTCTCGACGCATCCTTCACCGAGGGAGCGCATCAAGGACCTGTCAGCCGTGGTGGCCGCACATCGCGGCGGACGACGTGACAGTCGTGACTTCCAGGTGATCAAGGCACACGTGCGTAAGTTGCGGTCCGGCTGATCACCTGTGCCAGGGCTACGGTGATCCGCCGTAGTCTCGACGAAGGCGGAAGCCGTGACACTACGTCATAATCGAACGAGTGGCTAACCGTCTCGCATCTGAACAGAGTCCCTACCTTCTTCAACACAAAGACAATCCAGTGGACTGGCGTCCGTGGGGCACCGAGGCCTTCGACACGGCGCGTCGCGAGAACAAACCGATCTTTCTGTCCATCGGCTACTCGACGTGCCATTGGTGCCACGTGATGGAGCACGAGAGCTTCGAGAACCGCGAGATTGCCGACGTCCTGAACCGGCATTTCGTCTCGATCAAAGTCGATCGTGAAGAGCGCCCGGACGTCGATCGTGTCTACATGACATTTGTTCAGGTCACGACTGGGTCTGGTGGGTGGCCGATGAGCGTTTGGCTCACGCCGTCGCTGCAGCCGTTCTACGGTGGCACCTACTTCCCGCCAACCTCGAAGTGGGGCAAGCCGGGGTTCGTGGACGTGCTCGAAGAGATCGCGAGGGTCTGGCGCGACGAGCGCGACAAGGTCGAGCAGTCGGCGGCGACGATCACAGAGCGTTTGCGCGGGCTGCGCTCACAAGGTGGCCACGGGCACATCCCGCCCCCAGCCGCGCTCGATCGTGCGGTCGAGGAATTCGCGGTCGCCTTCGATCGCCGGCGCGGCGGGTTCGGCCAGGCGCCGAAGTTCCCGCGGCCCAGTGAGCTGCTGTTCCTGTTGCGTGAGCACGCGCGAACCGGCGCCGCTGAAGCCCGCGACATGGTGCTCGTGACCTTGCGTGCAATGGCGCTGGGCGGAATGCGGGACCACATTGGCGGCGGCTTCCATCGCTACTCGGTCGACGCCGACTGGCGTGTGCCGCACTTCGAGAAGATGCTCTACGACCAGGCGCAGCTCGTGCTGGCTTACGTCGAAGCCGCACAGTTGACCGGCGATGCGTTCTTTGCCGACGTCGCCATCGACACGCTCGATTACGTGCGCACCGACCTCACCGACGAAGCCGGTGGGTTCTATTCGGCCGAAGACGCCGACAGCGTGCCTCCCGAGCAGGCTGATGCGCCTCACCCTTCGACTCCGCTCAAGGCAAGCAAGATGGAGGGCGCTTTCTACATCTGGCGTGAGGAGGAAATCCGCGAGGTCCTCGGGCCGGATGCCGAGGTCTTCATCGTCCGTTACGGGGTCAAGGCGGACGGGAACGCGCCCTTCGATCCGCAAAACGAGTTCGTCGGCAAGAATCTGCTGTATACGGCCAGACCGCTCGAGGAGATTGCTGCGACCTCCGGGATCTCGGTGGACGAGGTCGAGGCATCCCTGCGGCGGAGCAGGGAAGCGCTGCGTGCTCGTCGATCGTCGAGACCGCGCCCGCATCTGGATGACAAAGTCCTGACTGCGTGGAATGGTCTGATGATTGCTGCGTTCGCGCGGGCGGGGCGCGTGCTGGACCAGGGCGCACGCTTCCTGGATGATGCTCGGCGCGCCGCGCAGTTCGTGCGCGAGAAGCTTTGGGATCCGGCCAGCGGGCGTCTGCTGCGGCGATACCGCAAAGGCGAGGCCGGCGTTGAAGGTTATGCCGAGGACTACGCCTATCTCATCTTCGGACTGTTGGAATTGTTTCAGGCTGACGGCGACGCGCAGTGGCTCGAATGGGCGCAGGCGTTGCAGGCGCAGCAGAACGCACTGTTCTGGGATCCCATTGAGGGCGGTTGGTTCAGTACGACGGGCAAGGACGAATCAGTGCTGCTGCGTCTGAAAGAAGACTACGACGGCGCAGAGCCTGCGGCGAGCTCAATTGGTGTGTTGAACCTATTAGTGTTTGCGCATTTGAGCCCAGAGGCTGAAGCCAAAAGCCTGGAGCCCAAAGACCAGATCGACCTGACGCTTGGCAGTTTCGGATCGCGCGCGGCGCAGTCGGGACGCATTGTGCCGATGATGCTCGCGGCCCTTTCCACGTATCACGCCGGCATGCCTCAGGTTGTTCTCGTGAGTGACGGTGCTTCACGCGATGCGGAGGCACTACGAGATGTTGTACGTCGCCGCTACCTGCCCACCACCATCATGGTTCCCGTGAACAGCGCCAACCGCGACCGGCTCGATCGGGTGCTGCCCTGGATGGCGGCGATGAAAGCGCGTCATGGACATCCCACAGCGTATGTGTGTCGAGACTTCAGCTGCCAGGCACCGACCACCGATCATCAAGACCTCGATCGCCAGTTGCGTGTTTTGAGTTAGAGTGATCGGAGAAATGGATATCAGTGTTGACGTCTGGCTCCGTGGCGACAATCACGCCACGACATACGTCATCAATCCAGTGGGCCGTGAGCCAGGGAACTGGACTGAGAGCGACGTGAGTGCCGTCCTCGTCAGCATGCTGCGCACGCTCGAACGAGCACGAAACCCCGAGGCGCCCGTCGATCGTCCGGTGGCCCTTCGCGGTTTCAGTTGGATCGTCAACCCATTCGATGAGGGCGGGGTCGTCATCGCCCTCGAGTTGTCGCTCGGCGCGATCGTTGCGGGCCCGTTCAACATCGCCGAGCGCGACCTTAGCGTCCTCATTCAGAATGCGATCGAGACGGATGCCAAGGCGATGTCACGCGCGATGAGCGCGAGAATTGAACCCAGCGAGACCATTCATTGACGCGGTCAGCGGAACGATTAAGTCCGCGTTCAGGTAAGTCGGCCGCCAGCCGGCGGGGCGAAATCCGCCGGCTGTGGCCTTGCGGGGATTCACGACGTGGTATGAGGGTGTCGCGGAGAAGGCGACGCGTCGTGAGTCCCCGCTAATCAGTGTACTCTACACAAGTCCCCCAGGCACTGACTAGAACCTCTGTGTATACAACACTTTAGAAGCAGCTCGTCTGTCCAGGCTGACAAAACGGTCCAGCGTCGGGTCCTCGAGCCAGTTGTGGGTATAGACGACGTACAGGTCATTTCCCGGCCTGACAATCCACCTGAAACGCGATTGCCATCCCATGACGCGGCTCACCGTGTCGAACTGGATGGTGTTGACGAGCGCGACGAATGGCGTGAACTGCGTCTCGCCGATCAGACGATAGAGGTTCGATGAGAACCGCCCTTCGACCAATCGCACGTCGTTCCATTCACCGTTCATGTAGATGATGTAGCCGGGGCGGGCGCGAACCGTGAGGCCCGCAACGGTCTGACTGCGCGTGCCCGAGTAGAAGTTGCCGCGCTCGTATCGCGCGTTGAGGGCCAGCACTCGTCTGTTGGCACTCTGGCCTCGAATCCAGACACGCGAGTAGTCGTATTCGGCACCGAGCGGCAAGGTGATGCCCGGGCTGATGAGGAATGGGGCATCGAGCCGCTCGTGTGTGGACGTCGTGCCGAAGGCGAACGAGTCCTGCGAGTGGAGCTGCGTTTCGAGCATCGTGATGCCAAGGGTCCTGACGAGCAGCGCGTTGTCGAGATCGGTCTGAATGTCGACGCTCGGTCCGAGCAGGAAGCGACGAATGTAGCGATGACCGCGTGGACGCGGGCCGAAGGTGAGGCTGGGCTGATAGCGGCGATAGCTACGACGCGTCACGAAGCCGACCGCCGGATCGAAGTTCTGCTGGACCTCGCGGACGTCAGCGCGCACGTCCCATCGGTCGTTGGGGTAGGCGATGAGCGCACCGAAGGCGTTGTTGCCGCTCCGCACACCAGGTCGGTTGGCGCGCAGCATCCATCCAGTTGCCTCGAGATTCTGCGAGCCGAGGAATCGCGCGGTGGCCAGGCGGACGTCTATCCCCAGCGTGTGACTCGCATCGATGGCATCGTCGGGCGCATCGCGCCGGGTATAGATGGCACCGATGTAGGACTGCTGCAGCACGCGGCGCTTCACCCGCGCGACGGTGAAGTCCTCGCCGATGAATCCCTCATTCTCGTCTGTGCCGGTTCGCACGTGCAGAATGCCAACATCCTGCCCGCCCATCTGGCCGGTGATCTTCGTGCCAAAGTCGATCTTCTGTGGTGTGCTCGAGGCACTGAGCCCGATCCGCCGGCTGAAGAAGGGGTTGACGATCAGGTCGCCGTTCGTGCTGCCAAAGTCGAAGAAGATTGCGCCGTCGAGGAAGAAATCGCGCTTCTCAGGAAAGAACAGCGAGTAGCGCGTCAGGTTGACCTGACGCTGATCGACCTCGGTCTGTGCGAAGTCGGTGTTGATGGTGAGGTTGGTGCGCAGCCCCGGCGTCGGGTTGTAGAAGAGATCGAGCCCTCCGTTCGCCTTGTTGCGCGCGCTCTGGCGGCCCGGCAGCCATTCGCTGGTCGCGAGGCCGTACGGTTTGACATCAAGACCATGGCCCTGCGTGACTTCGGAGATGCCAGTGACGTGACCGGCATTGGTCATGCGGCGCAGACCCTGATTGCGCACCCATCCCATCCAGATGCTGTCCTCGTTCTTGCGGCGGACAGTGCGCTGGAAGTTCATGCCCCAGGTGTCGCTATCAGGGTTGAAGTTGACGGTACGGAATGGAATCTCAATTTCGATCGTCCAGCCGATCTCGCTGCGCCGGACGCGCGCGTTCCAGATGCCGTCCCATGCGCGGTTATCGCCGTTGACGCCGAACAGCGAGTCGGCCATCAGCCCCGATGGGTTCATCTCGAAGAAGTAGCCGGATCGCGCATCGAGGAAGGTGTCGATCGTCCACATGAAGCGATCGTCGGAGGAGAGGAACTGATCACGGCGCGTCTCATATCCGAGCCACCGGTCTGGCTCTGAGTCGAAGCACGTGACGCCGATGTAGAGGGCGTTTCCGTCGAAGGCAATGCGCACTTCGGTGGGCTCGGTCGCCGGCACGCCATTGTCGGGATCTATCTGAACGAAGTCAGCGGCAGGAGTGGCCCGCATCCAGACCGGTTCGTCGAGACGTCCGTCGAGCGTAATGCGCTCCTCCACACCAAGCCGCGCCGCGGGTATCGTGCGGCGATCGGGAGGCGGGGGCTGTTGTGCCCGGGCGGTACTGTTGACGACGAGAATGAGAGAGAGCGCGCAGAGATACCGTGCAATATCAGACGACGTCATGCGTTGGGTTGGGATGCGTTGAGTAAGGCGGACCCTTCGGATCGGCCGATGTCGCCTCACTTACGACGACGGACCATCATCCGTTTCTGGACGTGACAAAGTTGCCAACGCCCAACTGAGACCACTACATTTCCCTGCGTGAGCAAAGACCGCGACATTGCTTTCGAGATGGCGGCCTCGGCGGTGCGCTACGGCGCCGGCGTGACGCGTGAGCTTGGTGCCGACCTCGCCGAGCGTGGGCATCATCGGGTAATGGTGGTCACGGACCGTGTCGTCGCCACCCTGCCTGCCGTAGCCGCGGTGCTCGAGACGCTCGAGCACCACAACATTCACGTCGTCCTCTACGACTACGTGCGCGTTGAGCCGACCGACGGCTCGCTTCGCGATGCGATTGACGTGGCCGAGCGCGAGTCGTGCGATGCGTTTGTCGCCGTCGGCGGCGGATCGGCCATCGACACGGCGAAGATCGCCAACCTCTACTCGACCCATCCACCCGCTGACTTCCTCGACTACGTGAATCCGCCGATCGGAAAGGGACTCGCCGTTCCTGGTCCGCTGCGTCCACTGTTCGCGATTCCGACGACGGCCGGGACCGGGAGCGAGACGACGGGCGTGGCGGTGTTCGATCTCGAGCGGATGCATGTGAAGACCGGAATCTCGAGTCGTCGGCTCAAGCCGACGCTGGGCTATCTCGATCCCGAGCACACGAGGACACTGCCTCCGGCAGTCACGGCATCGGCCGGACTCGATGTGCTGTGTCATGCCGTCGAGTCGTACACGGTGATTCCGTTCACCGATCGGCCGCGTCCACCGAAACCTTCACTGCGTCCGACATATCAGGGCAACAATCCGATCAGCGACATCTGGTCGCTGCAAGCGCTGCGCATGGTGGCGACGCATCTCGTGCGGGCCTTCGACGATGCCGGTGATGATGAAGCGCGCGGGCAGATGATGCTTGCGGCGTCGTTCGCCGGTATCGGATTCGGCAGCGCAGGTGTGCACCTGCCGCATGCGATGGCGTATCCCGTCGCCGGGGGAGTGAAGAGTTACCGGGCACCGGGCTACCCAGCCGATCACGCGCTCGTGCCGCACGGCTTCTCGGTGATTGTCAACGCGCCTGCGGTCTTCCGCTACACCGCGTCGGCGAGCTTCGAGCGTCATCTCGCCGCGGCCGAGGCACTCGGAGCTGATGTGGCGCGCTGCAAGAAAGAAGATGCAGGTCGTGTGCTCGCCGATCGCATCACGTGGTTCATGCAGCGGCTGAAGGCGCCTGAGAATCTGCGCGCGGTGGGCTACACGAGCGCCGACATCCCAATGCTCGTGCAGGGCACGCTTGCGCAAGAGCGGCTGACGAAGCTTTCGCCGCGTGCTGCAGACGCTGAAACGCTGGCAAGGCTCTTCGAAGATGCGATGTAGACGGTGCAAGCAGACTGACGCTCGTCGGTGCGATCGTGTCGCGTGTCGGTGCGTGGCCCGAATCTGCGGCGCTGGTGTCGAATCCCGTGGGGGGCGTGCCCCTGATGATGATGGCTCGCGTGTTCGCAGCGTTGGTCCTCGTGCTCGTGGCGTCGCGCGCCGAGGGTCAAACATCGAGTGAGTTGCCGGCATTCGAGGTCATCTCGATCAAGCCGCGCACTCCGGACGCTCCTCCTGGCAATATTCCCAACTCGCCCGATCGATTCGTCCGGCCCAACGTTACCGTCTCTGGACTGATCGAGTACGCCTACGAAGCACGCGCGTTCCAGATCATCGGTGGTTCCGCATGGGTGCGGTCAGATCGATACGAGGTGTCGGCCAAAGCGGAGACGGCGGTGTCGCAGGCGCAGATGCGGCTGATGGTGCAGCGTCTCCTGGCGGAGCGCTTCGGTTTGCAGGTGCATCGCGAGACGCGCGAGATGGACACGTATGCTCTGGTAACCGCGAGGCGCGACGGTCAACTCGGCGAGAAGATGAAATCGTCGGAGCGTGACTGCGCACCGATCATTGATGCCGGGAACGTGAGGCCACGGCAAGGTGACGGGCCTCCGCCGTGTGCATGGTTCGTGGCGTTGATCAATGGCTTCGCGCGTCTGCGGCTGACGGGCATCCCAGTGGCGAGGTTTGCCGGAGTCCTCGAACCGATGACATCGCGGAAGATCGTTGACCGGACGAACCTGACCGGCACGTACGACATCGAGATGGACTTCCTGCCCGATCCTAAACTGCTGGGGCTGAGCATCCCGAATTCGAATGCGCTGCAGCAGAGCGACATTCCGGCGCTGACGACCGCGATTCAGGATCAACTCGGATTGAAGCTGGAATCCGAGCGCGCTCCGGTGGACGTGATTCTCATCGACGGCGTGAAGCCGCCCACGGCGAACTGAGGCGCGTACTGTATCCGTGGTTCTTCGTGCCTGGTTCTTGGTCCGTCCTGGGTCCGTGGTCCGTGCTTGCTCCGCTGCGGCCTCGGCGAGCCGACGCTGATCACCGATTGCCGTGACGCGCGTACACTCTAGAAGTCCCTCCCATGCCGGGGTGGCGAAACTGGCAGACGCACAGGACTTAAAATCCTGGGACTCGAAAGAGTCGTGCGGGTTCGATTCCCGCCCCCGGCACCCGCTTTCGTTCGCATTACACGGACGCGAGGTTCGGCGCGGCGGGCCTCCTTCGCTCGCTGCCTTCATGCGCGAGCTAGGCGGGCAGGCCTCTGGCTCGCTACGCGACTCGGTCCCAACTGCTAGACAGTGAATTCGACCATATGGAGGACGGCGCGTGTCAGAGCGCTGTCGGGTTGCCTGAGTCCATCCAGAATCGTGAAGTGATTGGCGTTGACGATCGGAATCAGATCGCCGGCAAGGTGCATTCGTGCGCGATACGAATGATAGTCGCGGCTGCTGGCGATCATGGCCGGCAACTCACCAGTGCCGTAGGCAATCGAGAGCGGCTTGTCGACGCCCGGTCGGCGCATCGGCGACAGCGCCTCGATTTCTACTTCAGTCAGCTTGACCTTGTCGTTGACGTGAGGGGAATCGCGCAGCGGA